>JAKSDC010000167.1 GCA_022360275.1 Chlorobiales bacterium | reverse complement strand
TTTTGTCTCGTTTTCGGTTGCCGAGTTTATCACCTTCCTCTTTGTGCTCTTTTTCTTCTCACTGATGCGCCCGAACCGCGTTGTGCGCGAGGCATTTTGAGTGTCCCGGTTAAGTTTTTTCCCCGAGAAGAAAGCCGATCAGCATTCCGAAAATGAGCAGAAAAGTCACCCCGGGAAAAAGTCTTTTTTCCCGGAAGGTCTATTGCCAAGGACATCTCATGCATTTTCTTTTTCCGGGAACAGACGGTATCCTTTTTTGTTGCGTCTGTTTTCGAAAAAACGCCGCTGTTTTTGCCAGCGCAGGATTGCGGGGAAACTATGTCAAAGTAATTGTGGTTTCTACTGAAGGAGTTGGGGAGAGACAGGGAGGGAAAGGTAAAGGTAAAGCCTCAACTCATCACAAGGTGAAGAGGTTTTATTATTATAACATTAAAGAAGAAGGAGAGTATAGTACAATGCCGACAACACAGGAGAATCTGAAAAACGCGTTTGCAGGAGAGAGCCAAGCGTTCCAGAAATATTCGGCTTTTGCGAAAAAAGCTGAAAAGGATGGCTTCAAGAATGTTGCAAAGTTGTTCAGAACAACGGCAGAGGCAGAACGTATCCACGCTGAGGGACATTTGGGGGCATCCGGGGGTATACAATCGACAGCCGATAATCTTCAAACAGCTATAGCCGGTGAAACCTATGAACATAACGAGATGTACCCGCCTATGTACGAGCAGGCTGTTGAGGAAGGTCACAAGGCGAAACGCATGTTTGGTTATGCCGTTGAAGCTGAGAAAGTTCATGCGGCCTTGTACAGGAAAGCTCTCGAAGCAGTAAGCAACGGGGAGGATCTTGCCGAAGCCGAAATCTGGCTTTGCTCGGTCTGTGGCCATATCGAGCTCGGAACCCCTCCGGAAAAATGCCCGATCTGCAACGCCAGGGCTGAGGCATACGTGCAGGTTGCCTGATGTGAGGAGGCTGTCTCTTCGAGCTCTTAACGATTGCCCGCAAATACGCGAGGCTGTCCTTTTGAGGCATCCTCTTTTTTATTGTAAGTAATGCCATTTGTTCCGTGGTTTGTCCGGGTCAGATTTTTCAATGTGAAACGGGGTTTAAATACACCAAAAACAACGGCTAAAACAAGAGGTATGACATTGCTCATTCCGACGAGCGTTGCTGTGTGTTCTTTTGTTTTGTAAGCCTCGGTAAGATAGTCGGCCGTTAGACTTTCTTCTGCCAAAACCTTCAGTTCCGGCATTAAGGGTGTTAGAAGAAAAAAGGCGTTAAAGGCCAAAAAAACGGCTAATCCTATTTTTATTTTCAACCACAACGGTTTTTCAGGATAAAGTGAGAACATGACAAAGCCTGAAACTGTTTTAAGAGCGATCCCGGGCAATATGAAGATATATGCGGTTGTTTCCTGAAATATAGCTGTATTGTAAACGGCCTGAACATCGCTGCCCGCAATGATCCCGGAAGCAATGTGCGAAAGGATGGTGCCGATATACATAATGGTTCCGACAACATGAAAGAGGAGCATTGTTTTTCTGAGCATGACGATTTTCTTTTAAATTCTTGATAAACGCGGCGTATGGCGGGGGCATCCCGCAGGAGGTCCGTCATAATACAGCGATTTATTTGCAATATCAATTATTTCGATATAAATAATTGATATTGCAAATATATGAAGAAAAAGTAAAAACAAAAAAAATCAAGGAAAAATTTAGGGGGTAACGGAAAAGGAGCAGATAGATAGAGATGCCTTTGAGTCGGCAGATAGGGCAGGTTTTGCCATGAGCGTTTCAGAAGGTCTGGTTGTGCAGGCCGTTATACAGATCTTTTTGATTGGATGGATAGCCTGTCGCCGGGCAGTAAAACGGTTGTTCAGGAGCCCAGAGCTCGAAACATCGCCATAGAACAGTCGAGATGCTCAAAAACGTCCGCCGAGCTTCAGGCCATCGCGGATATTCAAGCTCATAAGCGTAAGGTTGACAGCCCCGGCGAGAAGTTCGACTCCCTGTACCAGGTAAAACATCCCGTCGAACCTTCCATCGGAAGCCCAATAGTTAAGTACGATCGCACAGGGAATCAAAATCAGAAGACCGTTTGCGGCAATAAACGGCATACGTTTTTTCTTTGCATCAACAAGTTTTCCCCTACGGGACTTCGAAAGAAGCTGGCCGGTCCCTCCTGCAGCCGCTATAGCGGGAACAAGAATGAACAGACCGGGGATGACAATCAACTGTTTTACCTTGGCTATGGCTTCATGAGGGCCAAACAGCTCAACGGTAATTGTCGAGAGGAAGAATGTGGCTATCGTCAATGTTGCAAGCAGACTTGCAATCGAATGTATTTTCTTGTTCATCGTGGTTCTCCAGGTGGTCTTATTGTTTTTATCGAAAGGTGAACTCTTCACTGTGAATACTCCGTCGGGGAATGCCGGCGGCGCGAAGTTGGGCTGTCAGCGACCTGCGGAATGCTTCCGGACCGCAGATAAAGACATCGACTTTTTCGGAATTCGTTATTTCCGGCATTGCTTCCGCCGTCAACGGGCCGTTTTCATCTGACAACCAGAGCTTATAGGTCAAACCAGGCTTGTGTTCGGCCAAATGCCGCAGTTCATTGTCGAAGAAGGCATCTTCTTTTTTGCACACTGTCCAGTACAGCGTTGCGTTCAATTCTGAATTGTTAAGATCGTTGGCCATGGCCAGAAAGGGGGTGATGCCTATTCCGCCCGCAATCCATATCTGGTGTTTTGCAGAACTTCTGCTTTGCGTGAAAACTCCGTAGGGTCCTTCGACGTTTACTGTGCTCCCAACCTGGATCTGTTCCTGAAGAGAGTTGGTGAAATCACCCAGTTTTTTGATTGCTATCCGCAGCCGGTTCTGTCCGGGAGCGCTGGCTATGGTGAAGGGATGAGATTCCCCGGGGTTTATGCCGGGAAACTTGAAAAATGCGAACTGTCCGGGAAATGAACGCAGGGGAGTACCTGTCGGCGCCATTTCCAAGGCAAGTACCGTGTTACCCAGCCGTTTTACGTTCGTTACTTTATAGGAATTGTGCGGGTGGAGCCATCGGTGCAGAAATGTACGGTAGAGCCAGGACCCTATGCCTAAAATAGCTATACCGAGTATGTAGCTTCGGACAAGAGGGAGCTTGCTGAGCAATGTTGGAACCAGAAATGCGTGGCAAACACCGAGAAGAAAAAACGGTCCCATGAGACGATGCATCGTTAACCATTTGTGATAAGGGAGGCGCCGTTTGAAAAAAGGGGCGGCAGACACCGCTATACCAAGGAAAATCAGCCCCATGGCAAGCACTCCCAAAGGTTTTCCCGGATTGATCTCAGGGTACCGGGGAGAGACCGCAGCATGCAAAACCAGCAGTACGATAGCAAGGAGTGCGCCCCGGCGGTGAATGAGATACATTTTGTCAAGACCTCCTAAAATCCGTTCTATCCGGTGTGACCGTGTGGTCATCAGGAGATTGAAACCAAGAAGAGTAACAGCCAAGGATGCTGTGATTTCACCCAGAACGCGCTGAACAGGGTTTTCTCCGTTGCTCAGGATTAAAGGGCCATTATAGAAAAACAGGGCAACGGTCCATATGATCAGGGGCAAACCGATGATGACAGGAAAGTACACCGTGCTTTGTATGAATCTCTGTTGTTTACGCATTTTCATTATCTCCCAGATTTTTCATATCAGGTCTATAGCTTGTGGTTAAGGTATCGCGGGGTGTTACAGAGTCCCTTGCTTATTTTTCAAGTTTTTCCAAGGCTTATACACTGAGACAAGTACTGCAAAAACAAGCAGCAATGAATTGATTATTGCTGCGTATAGTCCGATTGTTTGGCCTTGCATATAATATTGGTCCTGTAATGCGGCAACTCTTTTGGTATCTGCAATTTCCAAAAGTTCCGTCACCATAGGGCCGAGGTAGAATGTTCCGGTGGTGATGATAAAAAGCGTAGCGATCCATTTATAGACGAGCCATCCGTGCCGGAAAAATCCCCATTTTGTGAACAATGAGTAGAGCAGTCCTGTAAAAAGCGTAAGTAGTGAAGCTGGCGTCAGGATAAACATATCGATAAAATGATAAGCGAGATTGTACATATAAATCTCATCGCCTGAAGCTGTAGGGAAAGAAATAATCGGCAGCAATGCGAGAACAATCACACAGGACAACCACAAAGCTGCTGTTACCAAATGAAAAACTCTCAGGAGCTTTTGTTGGGATACGGTCATTTTTTTCATCGTGTACTTTCCCTTTCGGTCACTTTCCGGGCAGCGGTTTGGTCCAATTGTGCCGCTAATATGCCTGTTGGCCCGATAAGTGTAGATGAGAGTTTATGTTTGATGTATCAATAATTGATATATCAAATATATGAGAAAAAATAAAAACAAAAAATATTTGTTGATTCTTCTATTCAGCTCTGTCCTTTACATGACAGCACTCGTTGCCCTGGATCATACGGCAGGTCGGACGTGCAAGCCAGGTGCCTATTATTGGCGCTGTTAGGTATATCCAGAGGGTAGAGAGGTTTCCGGATACAAGCGCAGGCCCCAGTGAACGCGCAGGATTCATGGAGGCTCCGCTCACAGGGCCGCCCATCAGAGCTTCAAGGGCGACAGTTCCGCCTATGGCAACTCCGGCCATAATGCCTTTTTCCATATGGCCGGTCGATACGTTCAAGATGACAAACATCAGAAAAAACGAAAGGACTATTTCGAAAACAAAGGCATTGATAATCCCGCCAGAAGGTAATGTCGAGCCAAGAGTTGGGTGGGTACTGAAGAGCAGTTTCAGCAGGCCTGCTGCCAGAATGGCACCAAACAACTGACTCGTGATATAAGGAAGTATCTCTTCTTTTTGTATTCTTCCGGCAAAAAAGAAGCCCAGGGTAACAGCCGGATTAATGTGAGCCCCGGAGATATTGCCGATTGAGTAGATCATTGCCATGACAATCAGGCCGAATACCATGCTGACACCCGTATGGCCAAGTTGTGCTCCAAAAAGGTCGTTGACGACGATCGCACCGCATCCTGCGAAGACCAGTGCAAACGTTCCGATTGCTTCGGCTATATAGATGTTTTTTCTGGAACTGAACATGGTTGAAAATGTAATTTAAAAAGCTCAAGCCGGATCAGGCGATTTGCATAACCTCGGGAAGCTGTACGATGAAATCCCGGATTTCATCACGAACTTTCCGGTAGCAGTCGAGCTTTTTTCCGGGATCGTTTATCGATTGTGCAAGACGGGGCGGGTCATCGAAGCCAGCGTGGATTCGCTGTGCTGTGCCGGGGAAAAACGGACAGTTTTCATGTGCATGGTCACAGACCGTAATGACGGCATCAAACGGTATGTTGCTTACTGCGTCGACATTTTTGGAGCGGTGCGAGGAAATATCGATGCCAGCTTCGGCCATGACGAGTACAGCATTCTGGTTCATGCCGTGTGTTTCAGTTCCGGCAGAGTAAGGTTCGATGACATCTCCGTGCAGATGACGCGCCCAGCCTTCAGCCATTTGACTTCTGCAGGAATTACCGGTACAAAGAAAAAGAACCTTGGTCTTGTGCATAGATACAGAAAAGGTACTGTTAAAGAGCAGATGTTTTGTACGATCAGGTTACGGATGATACAAAAGAAAGTAAGGGGAACGGAAAAGAAAGAGAAGAATTTTCAACCCTGTAACAATTTTGAGTCGGGTAAAAAAGGTCACCACATATTAGGGCAAAGACCATATATTCTAACCATAAGCAATGTATTAAATATAAAGATGTAGTTGTGACAGAAATACAGCATGCAGCGCCTACGGAGAAATTTCTGGCTTACCGTGAGAAGCTCGGAAAACGTATGACAGCTGCCAAACGAGGGGAATTAGGGAGCGTTAAATATGAAAGCGGTTTGATGGAAAAGAGCCGTTTTATCGAATTGAACGGGGTAGTTCATCATTATCATGATTCCGGGCCGAACAATGCGGATGAGACGGTTGTGCTGGTTCACGGATGGGATTGCTGGTGGATGTGGTGGCACCATATCATCCGTTTTCTGAATGACAAAGGGGTACGAACGATTGCGTACGATCTTAAAGGGCACGGGTGGTCAGACGAGGACCCGGGCAACGATTACTCAATTGCTTCTTTTACCAGGGATTTCGAGAAGCTCGTTCATGCACTTGATCTGAAAAAGTTCCATATTGCGGCATTTTCGTTCGGTCCGTTTATTGCCTTTCACTATGCAGGGCGGAATCCTGAAACTGTCCGTTCCATGGTGTTTTTCAATTTTGGTTACCTCGAAAATAATAGCGTTATCGAGAAAATCGCTCCGGCAACACTGAATTTCACCTTCAACAACCTTTTGAGGAACGTTACCTGGTGGCTGCCGGCGTATGTTTTTGCCCGTTTTGTGCTTTTACGGAACACCATCCTGTTTCACGATGTCCTGATAGGCTTTGAGAGTCTTTCGCTGTGTGCTCCTCAGGCAATTGAACAGTCAACGAGCCAGATTACCTCCATGGAGGTGACCGAAGGCATTGCCGGTCTGATAGAAGATATCGAGATCCCGACATTGTTTGTGGCTGGTGATGGTGACAGCATCATGACTGCTGAAAATACAGCAAAACTGGCAGGATATTGCAAAAAGGGGATTTTTGTCAATGTTCCGCAATGCGGACATCTCATAACCCTCGAGCTTCCTGAAACAGCATCTGAACTGGTTTATGAGCATATCCGGCACAACTCCGCTCAGAACGATCCATCGGCAGTGTGAACTGTGCGGATGAAATCAAGAATTTTTTGATGGTTTTTTCTGCCGGGCCGCTCTTCTACACCGCTTGCAGTATCAACGGCATACGGTCTGACAGCTCGGATTGCTTCGGCGACATTTTCCGGGGTCAAGCCTCCTGCAAGAATACCGTGACCGACATTTTCCGTTTCCCTGAAAATCTTTTGTGCAGCCTGTTTTCCGATAACTCTCCCTGTTCCTCCCGGCTGTCCAGGACGGTACGCATCGAAAAGAAAGGATGAGATCCCGGTTTTTCCGGCAAAAGCCTTGACATCCTCAATGGTAAAATCCGGGCCGGTGCGGAAGGCACGGATAACTTTTGTGCCTGTGACGGCAGCGGCTTTTTCCGCAGTGTATTGTTCGGAATGGAGCTGGGCCAGATCAAGACGGCAGAAATGACATATTTCGTTGATTTCGATTGGATCCTGTTCAACGAAGATGCCAACGCAGGAGATAAAAGGAGGGAGTTTTTCGATAATACGCCGTGCGTTTTCAGGCTGAATGAAACGGGGACTCGCCTTACTGAAATTGAATCCCAGCGCATCAGCACCTGCCGAGCAGGAAAACAGCGCATCTTCAAGTGTCGTTATACCACAGATTTTGATTTTTGTCATGATGCTACCG
>JAKSDC010000161.1 GCA_022360275.1 Chlorobiales bacterium | reverse complement strand
CTGTCAGGTTATGACGGTAGCGGCCGAGGGGTTCATGGGGTGCAAGTTCTTCGAGCCAACGTTTATAGTCGCTATGGAGGCCAGGTTCGTCATCGTTGATCAACACCGAAGCGGTAATGTGCATGGCGTTGACAAGGCAGAGCCCTTCGCGGATACCGCTTTCGTAGAGTGTCTGCTCGACGTCCCGGGTGATGTTGACGAATCCCATCCTTTCAGGCACGTTCATCCAGAGTTCCTTGTGGAATGATTTCATGGTTGTGCATGCTTTTTTTGAGAGAATTGGTGAAATATCGTTTTATTGTAATCTACAGGTTAAGAAGCTTTATTTTTATGGCTTAAATAAAAGATTTCGAAACAGAATATGCAGCAGGTTTTTCAATACCCCATGACCTACCCCGAGTGGTGGCTTGACAACTACTACCTTTTTACCTGGCTTTTGGGTATGGTACTGCTTGCTGTCGGCTGGGGTATTTTTTTCAGGTTCGGAAAGTTTAGTTATGGCATCGATTTCGGGTGTTTGTGGAAAAGCACCGTGCTTCTTCTTCTGACCACGTTTTCGCTTGGCGCTCCCAATTACTACAATACCCGTTTTGTTGCGGAGCATGGTCAGGAAGGAGACGTGATAACCCTCGATGATAAAACCCTTTCATACCATTACAGAAGAGGGGCGGACAAGGCATTCAGCATAAAGGATATCGTCAGGATCTACAAGGAGCCGGTCACTTTCAATCCTCCACCGAAATATTTTGTGGTTGCCCAAACCGGAGGAACAAGGGATTCCGTTTTTGTTACAAAAAATCTGCCGGGCTTCGAGAAAATGCTCGACGAACTGTCGGGTCTTGCCAACGTTCCGTTTGAGCGCTAAAGAGCCTTTTTCAGCGAGAGAGTAATGGATGTTCTTATTGTTGAAATAGGCAATTCTGCTACAGACGTTGCAATTTTTCATGGGGAGCGATGTTTTGCAGTCTATACGACCCAAACTGAGAAACTTGCAGAAAAGGAGAAGGTTCAGAAACAGATAACAAGGATCTTTGATCGGCATTCCTCGATAACCCATGCGGCTGTGTGCAGTGTTGTCCCTTCGGTCGGTGAACTGTTTCTGGACAGTCTGGGAAACACTCTTTCAGGGAAGGTGCTGGAAATAAACAGTTCTCTCTCTCTTCCATTTGCTCTTGATTACAATCCTCCTGATGCACTCGGTGCGGACCGGCTTGCGCTGTGCGCATTGAGTCGCCGGACCTGGCCTGATGATCCGGTAATTGCGCTTGACATCGGAACCGCCATCACCTTTGATGTTTTGAGCTCCAAAGGAAACTATCTCGGCGGGATGATTCTGCCCGGACTTGATCTAATGACGGAGGTACTGCATTACCGTACGGCAAAGCTTCCCATGGTACAGATTACAGAACCTTCGATACCGTTCCTCGGCAAATCGACGGTCGATTGTATGCAAAGCGGCGTGTTCTGGGGAAGTGTCAAGAAGGTCGAGGGATTGATTGAGAGTATTCGCCGTTATCTTATGGACGATATCGGTGAGCGAAACATAAAGGTCATTGCGACAGGCGGCAACTGCAAGCTTGTTGCCTCGGTTATGGACGATCCCCCGGTAATTGACGAACAGGCTGTGATGAGGGGGGCGAAGGTTTTGCTGGATATGAATATCTGAGTTGCTTCGAAAACCTGCTGCACGTTTCGATAGCTGTGTTGGGCGGTACTCGGAATCCTCATGTACTGAGTGTACACTCCGGTTCCTGCGTTCCGTCCGCCTTGCTCTCAAAACGTTCGCGACGGTTTTCGAAGCACAATGAAGCCGTTGTGAGTCAGCGACTCAACAAAACAACACATGAACAGCACTTCAACACATCAACAAATCAACAACTCTTCTTCGCTTCCTCGATTGCTTCGATGACGGTCTTGTTGTCGAGAGGTTCAGGGTGAAGGTATGCTTTGCCAAGCCCTTCAAGCAGCACGAAACGCAGCTGTTTGTCCACTTTTTTCTTGTCCGAGTGCATGCTTTCGAGAATTGATTCCGCAGGGATATCCTTGAACCTTTTCTTTACGAGACCCCTACGGAACTTGAATTTGCCAAGTATGGCAAGTCCTCGTTCTAATTCGCTCTGAGTGATCTTGCCAAGTTTGCAT
>JAKSDC010000118.1 GCA_022360275.1 Chlorobiales bacterium | reverse complement strand
CGCTGCCCTTCTCCTACGGCCTGAATGACCGTATCGGGACCGAAAGCGCAGTCACCTGCCGCAAAAACACCCTCAATGGAAGTCACATTTGTCTTTTCATCGTACACAAAAGTGTTCCAGCGGGTGGTTTCGGGTTTTTCGGGATCCTGCTCTACACACGAGATGTCAGGGTCTTGGCCGATGGCACTGATAATCAGATCGAAAGGCAGGTTTTCTTCAGTTCCTTCGACGGGGGTCGGACGCCGCCGTCCCGACTCGTCGGGATCGCCCAGCTCCATCGAGATAACCCGAAGATGCGTTGCCCGTCCCTTTTCATCCACAATCACTTCGGTCGGTGCCGTCAGGAAACGGAATTCAACCCCCTCTTCCATAGTCTCTTCCTGCTCCATCGGCAGGGCCGGCATTTCAGCCTGGGTACGCCTGTAGAGGAGTGTGACATCTGCGCCGAGACGGCGTGCGACACGCGCGCAATCCATCGCCGTATCGCCGCCGCCGATAACAGCGACTCTCTTTCCGACATCGACACGCTCGCCCAGCACAACGTTGCGCAGAAAATCAATACCGCCTATCACGCCTTCGGCACTGTCATTCTGAACGCTCATCGGCTTTGCCAGATGAGCGCCTATAGCCAGCAGAATTGCATCGAACCCGTCTTCCCTGAGGCTTGCAATTGTAATATCTTCCCCAAGTTTTTTGCCGGTCTGTACCTCGACGCCAAGATCGAGTATTGCCTGAATTTCGTTATCAAGCAGATCCCACGGCAACCGGAACCGGGGGATTCCATACCGGACCATGCCCCCCAGCTTCGGTAGCGCTTCGAAAATAACCACAGCGTGCCCCATCTGGCGCAGGTAGTAGGCCGCGCTTAGTCCCGCGGGTCCGCCTCCGACAACTGCAACCCGTTTTCCCGAATCCGGCGCGGTTTCGGGCAGATAGGCCCCTTTCTGCAGCTCGTACTCCGATGCAAATCGCTTGAGCGGATTGATGGAAACCGGTTCGTCAACCAGCCCCCTCCGGCACTGCGATTCACAAGGATGAGGACAAATTCTGCCACAAACAACCGGAAGGGGATTCGATTTTTTTATAAGCCGTACCGCTGCTTCAGGATTGCCGTTGGCAATATGGGCTATATACCCCTGTATATCGATATGTGCCGGGCAGGTAGCTTCACAGGGTGCAATACAGTCTCCCGCATGATCGGAAAGCAGCAGTTCAAGAGCCGTTTTCCTTGCACTCCTGACTTTCTCACTGTCCGTCCGGATCACCATCCCGGGCATCACCTGCGTGCTGCAGGCAGGCAGCAGCCCGCGTGCTTTTTCAACCTCGACCACACAAAGAAAACAGGAAGCATACGGTTTCAAACGATCATCATAACAAAAGGTCGGTATGTGTACTCCGTTCGATTCGGCAACTTCACGTATCGTAGCTCCTGCAGAAACCTCAACTTCTTTATCATTCAGGGTAATAGTAACGATATCACTCATGATTGACTACCTCGATTGATCGTTTCAGATAGCGTTATTGCGTTCTCCCGCCTTTCACCTTATTCCACACGAATGGCATCGGAATTGCAAACTTCAACACACATGCCGCAATTAATACAAAGCTCCTTGTCAATAACCCAGGTTTCGGGTTTTTTAATGACACCGGTTATCGCATCCACCGGGCAGTACCGCTCGCAGATCGAACAGCCCGTACAGGACTGCGGCATGATAGTGTGGGTTATAAGACCTTTACAGACCCCGGCCGGGCACCGATTCTCCTCTACATGAGCAACATATTCATCCCTGAAGTATCTCAGTGTCGTCAGGACCGGATTCGGTGCGGTCTGTCCCAGACCGCACAGGCTGGACGCTTTTACCTGGTGAGCAATTTCTTCCAACGTATCGATGTCCTCCATCGTTCCTTCGCCGTCACAGATTCTGGTCAGCAGTTCCTTCATGCGCAGGGTTCCTATCCTGCAGAACGTACATTTACCGCACGATTCGATTTGGGTAAACTCAAGAAAATAACGCGCAATATCAACCATACAGGATTTTGCATCCATGACAACCATGCCGCCCGACCCCATGATCGCACCGGTTGCATTGAGTGCCTCGTACTCTATCGGTGTGTCGAAAAGAGACTCCGGAATACATCCTCCACTGGGTCCTCCAAGCTGAACCGCTTTAATCGGAAGACCGGTGGAGGAACCGCCGCCGATATCATAGAGCACCTGCCTGACAGTCATTCCCATAGGCACCTCGACAAGCCCTCCCCGTTTTATGGTTCCGGCAAGGGCAAACACTTTCGTTCCCCTGGACTGTTCGGTACCGACTTCCGCATATGCCGACCCGCTGTTTTCAATGATCCATGCAAGATTTGCAAGCGTTTCGACATTGTTGATAATCGTCGGCTTTCCGAACAATCCCTTGACTGCAGGAAACGGAGGACGAATACGGGGCATGCCTCTGCTCCCCTCGATGGAAGCGATCAGTGCGGTCTCTTCTCCGCAGACAAAAGCCCCGGCTCCCTGTTTTATTTTGACGTCAAAAGCAAAGTCATACCCGAGAATGTTTTTACCGAGAAGTCCGGCTTCCCGGGCGTCCTCGATTGCCTTGCCGAAATGTTCGACGGCAAGAGGATACTCTGCCCGGATATAGGCGTATCCCCGGGAGGCACCAATGGCATAGGCTGCAATAAGCATCCCTTCAAGGACACTATGGGGATCTCCTTCGAGCAGCGACCGGTCCATGAACGCTCCGGGGTCCCCTTCGTCGCCGTTGCAGATCAGGTATTTTTCGTCACCTTCTGCCGAACGGGTGAAACTCCATTTCGTTGCCGTCGGAAAGCCCGCTCCACCCCTGCCGCGGATACCTGCGGTCTTTACCTCTTCGATAATTCGTTCGGGCGAAATATCTTCTTTCAGTATTTTTTCAATCGCACGGTATCCACCTCTTTGACGGTACTCTTCAAGGGATTTGGGGTCAAGTTGACCGACGTTGCGCAACACGATCCTGGTCTGGCGTGTAAGATAATCCGCGCCGTCCATCCGCGTAGCGGAACGAATCAGATGATCGGTCTGCAGTTCACCTTCACCCTGGTGGTAACTGAGAATCGAGGGAATATTTTTTTTATCCACCTTTCCGTAAAGAAACGCTTCTCCCCTCTTATCGATGATCTCAACTATCACCTCCTGATGACACATCCCGACACACCCTACGGTTTTCATCTCCGCATTGGGTAGCAGCGCCCTGAACGTATTGAAAACCTCTTTCGCTCCTGCAGCTATTCCACACGTCCCTTCACCGACAATAACCGTTGCTGGCTGTAGGCTCATTGCCGAACCTCCTTTTTCTTTGTATCGGACGACTTTTTTTGAGGGGCGTCAGCTTCAGCCTTCTCCTCTTCATGACCCGGAAGAAACTCTCCATGCCGGCGCGCATGTTTTTTCAGGCTTCTTTGGGCATCCGCACCTTTCAGATTCCCGAATGTCTCATCTCCGACAACCATGACCGGAGCAAGACTGCAGCAGCCTATACAAGCCACATCCTCTATGGTATAGCTTCCATTGGAGGCTGTATCGACTCCCTCTTCGGTTATGCCGAGGCTCTGACGGAGCGCGGTGTTCAAACGATCGGCCCCGCTGACATGACAGGCTGTTCCATGACAAACCTTGATCACATACCGCCCTACAGGATCCAACCGGAACTGGGAATAGAATGTCGCGACCCCAAAAAGCTGACTGGCAGTGATATCTGTCTCGGAAACGATTATATCCATTGCCTCTCTGGGCAAATAACCGTACTCATTTTGAACAGCCTGGAGCAGAGGAACCGCCGCAGAAGCGTCACTTCCGTTTTCAGCAATCCATTGCTTTACCAACAACTTATCGACGGCAGCTGCCAGGGAGTTTTGTCCCACGAAATTTCCTCCTTGTCAAATAATTTGCGCGTAATCTCAAGCCCGAGAACAACAAATGCCCATCCACCAATACCGATCGACGAAAACAGCCGGTAAAAGTGAAACAGGCAATTGTCCATTTAATCATCGATGACCTCAGTCGGAAAACTTTCCCAATCAGGGCCTTTCATGATGAAAACGCATAGTATAATAGAAAAACGCTGCCAATCAAAAAAAGTTGCCGCTGTTACTCCCATTGCAACGGGCAACCGTCATCCCTTTTCAGCAAACCTGCGCCGGATATCCTCAACACGGCTCCTGTTGACACCGAGATCGGAAAATCCGAGTCTTGAAGCAGAACGTACATGGATGACTGTGTCGGTTTTGTCCAGGCGAAACTCGACATCGTCCACAAATCCGAGCAGGGGAACCGTAAAGGTTGACCAGAGATATTCACTCTCTTCACTCTGCACAACGCCCCCCATGCCATCAATTACCTTTTTAAGCATTGTCCAGGCCTCATCAGCAGTCATCGGATCAAACGTTATTGGCTCTACCCAACCCGGACTGCCGGGATTCTCACTGCATACACAGTTCGGCGTTCCAAGACATGGCCTCAGTTTGCCATCTACAAGCCTGGGCTTTTCCGAAGGCTTCGGCCAGAATCCGGAAACGGTATCCGTCACGGCTTTCATCGCATCGTTTAGTATGTCCATGGCAGAATTGTTGTTGGTTGTCTCCGCATAAAGCACTCCTCCTTAAAGTTACATACCTTTTTATCCGAATTAAAACATCTTCCCGGAGAACGCGGGATCACAGAACCATCCACCACAGCGGCAATGTCAAAAAAGAAAGTATGACACCGACGGCCACCATCAGATTGGCCAGCGGAGGATTGATGCCATGCTCGGTTGCAATGATCCCCGCCGTGATCATGGGCGGCATCGCCGCCTCGAAAAGCGTCACCTTTATCGGCAGTCCCCCCAGCCCCAGAAAATGGATATAAAGAAGATACAGAAGCAAAGGTGCAAGCAGCAGCTTAAATCCCAGGCCAAGAGAAAGGCTCAGAACGTTTCCCCTGAAATGAACGGGGTTGAGCTGATACCCCACAGAAAAAAGAGCAAGCGGGGCAAGGGTATCACCCAAGCGGCGAAGAACGGCGCTAAACCAGGCCGGATACTCAACGGGCATCAACAGGACGGCAATGACCAGCGCGATAAAGGGCGGAAAAAAAACAATTCTTTTAAAGATCTCCCCGGCAGAAGGCTTGCCGTCGGAATAAATCCCTGCCACGGTGATCCCGAGCGTTGAGAGTACCATGAACGAACCAAGCTGGTCGACAATGATCCCGCTCGCCAGCCCCTCCTTACCGTAAAAAGTCTCGATCATCGGTAAACCGAGAAACGAGGTGTTCCCCATACTGCCGGTTAAAACAAGTGCCCCGACAGTCGCTCTCGGAAGTTTAAGGAATCTTCCGAGCAGGAGAAAAAACACTGCACCTATTCCGAAATGCAGCCAGGGCATGGCCGCCATATACAGTACATCGGCCGAAATACTGAGATCATGAATGTACAACAGCGTTATTGCAGGCAGTGAGACGTGTATAATGAACCCGTTCAGTACCGAAGGCGTTGTCTGCGGCAGTTTTCCGAAACCCCGCAACAGCCCGCCTGCAAGAAAGCAAACGACAAGGAGCAGAATATTGTGCATGCGGAAATGTCAAAGTCAAAAATTCAAAAAGAAAAAGTCAAAACTGACCTGAATGCGCTGCGATGATAAAACCAACAGGTTCGTTTTTTGCATTCTCAACGCAAATCGCCCTTTTCTCACAAATGCACGAGCGTAAGCCCTCAAGAAAAAGACTTTTCCCCACCATCGGCCCAAGCTCATCAGCCAGGTCTACCCATGAATCAATATCTTTTTCCTCAGCAAACCCCGGCATTATTCCAAGCTTGCGCTTTTTATCAGGGCTAATGCAGAATTTTTTTCCTGTATTCCTCCAGACTTGCTGTCAGGCAGCTGACGAGTTCCGTCGCAACGCGTAAAATCTGCTTTTGATCGAAATCCTGCTTTCTCATTTGCTGATAAAACTGACGGGCCAGGTTAACAGCAAGCGCTTCGGAATTTCCTCCGGGAATAACAATGGAATCAAACGTGAAGACGACGTTATCGTCATGCTTACCCTCCATGGGACCCTCCTTTTTCTGAATTCAGACGATTCACCTGTTTTGCCGCAGCAACAACCCTGTCCGAAAGGTATCCGATAAATGCATCCGAATCGTTGATGCAGGGAATATAGGAAACAGAAGCTATCCCGCTTTGCAGCAACGCCCCTTTCGCTTTCAGAAGGGTTTCATTACCCTCGGAAAAGTATCCTGCGGTAAACAGCGCGACATGTTCCGCATTTTCTTTTTTCAGCCCGTTGAGGGTCTGCTCCAGAGAAGGCGCTGTCCACTCCCCGCCGACATCATGGTTCAAAAAAGAAACATGGACTTGTCCGAAAGAATTTCTTCTGTCGTTCATGATTGTCTTTCGCAATGCCCCGGCAAAAGTCACTGTTTCTTCGAGTCCGGTATGAAAGGACGGGTCATTCCCCCCGGCGTCGGCAACAAGAGTTCCATGAAACACAAGAATCAGAGATCTCCTTCCTGCATCACCCCTTGAACCGGATTCAACATGCTGAAAAATATGATCGAGGTACACATCCAGAAAACGCCTGTCCCTCCAGAAACTGCTTATGACCCGTATCGCCGCAAGGTCATGCCCGGCATAGTTCTCTTTCAGATAACTGCATACCGAGCCGCAGTTGAGGCTGTTTTCAACCGGTGCCATGTACAGCATGATCTGTATGTCATAGTGGCGCGTCCCGCCGACAATCTCTTCAAAAAACGGGGGTGTCGCGGAAAATGCAGGCAGCACCTCAAAAGCAAACACCCTTTTTTCCTGATGCTGCTCGAGCTTGTTCCCTAAAGCGGCGGCCTGTTTTCGGGTAAGCTCATTTTGCGGCGACGCATAGTTGACCTTCCTGAACCTCGATCGGTTTTTTAAACCCGACAGCACAGATATAAAGAGTTGAAGCGGTTTGGAGATCGCCATAACTTCGGATGCATGGGCCAAGGTATGGCGGGTCATGAAAAAGTTATCAAAAAAGCCTGACGTTTCCGCCTCTCCGTGCGCAACGACGATAACGGCAACTGTTGTCATAGGCTATGCCTCCTTTTTTTCCAGCACGAGCACTTCCTTTCCGGCCTGTCCGTATCTTCGCTATCCGGCTGCCCGGTGATCCCGCCTGCTCCAGGCTGCCGACCGAGAACTGCCGACTCTCCATTCCACCTTCAACCACCAGCAATTCCGTTAACCCTTGCTTCCATCCCCTGCCTGAATTTCTCTTCGGGCTTGGCGACAACACTATCTCCTTCGGCAAGACCGTCAAGCACCTCTACGAAACGAGTGTCATCAGCACCGGCCAGTATCCCCTGCTTTCCAAGACGCCCTTTTTCTATCTTCCATACATAGTCCTGTTTCCCTTCCTCAAAAACAGCACTTTTCGGCACCAGCAGCGCGTCCTGCCGAACACTGTAAACAATATTCGCCGTTGCCGTCATTCCTACCTGCAAACCATCTACCTGTTCGCCAAGTTCCAGATATACCTTTGATGTTTTGGTAATCCTGTCAGTCTGGGGTACTACCCGGGAAACAACTGCCGAAAAGCGTCCTTCCGGCAACGCATCCAGTGCCACCGTGGCATCCTGACCCTTTTTCAGGCGGGGCACATCAAGCTCATCAACTTCAACTTTAATGATGTAACTTGTCGTATCGATAACGCTCGCCACAAACGTATTTGAAACAATATAGTCTCCTGCCTTTGCCTCCTGTTGTGTCAGAACACCGGCGAGCGGTGCAGTAACCACCTGTTTTTTCACATCATCCTGACGACTTTTGAACCGCAGTTTTCTCTGCTGCAGCAGTTCTTTCGCCTGCGTATACTCTTTTTCGGCATCGCCGAGTTCCTGTGCCGAGATAGCACCTGCCTTAAAAAGATTGCGACTTCTTGTCAGTTCGAGCAGCGAATCATCCGCTTCCGCCTTCTGTTCTGCGTAAGCCGCCCTTGCCTCTTCTGCCGCCAGCCGCAGTTGGCGATCATCAAACACAAGAATCACATTGCCTCTGTCGACCCACTCACCCTCACTGGCGTTGACAGACCTTACTGTTCCGGATACCTCACTGCGAAGATCTGCCATAGCTTCAGCATCGACATAGCCGGTTGCATAGATCGCCTGTGCAAGCTCCATTTTCTTAACGGGAAAAACCTCGACAACAACGGTATTACCTCTGGTAACGAAATAGACAATCGTTGCCAGAAAAACGACCCCCAGCACGATAGTATATTTTGGCAGTATTTTTTGTAATGTCTGCATACATGAAGGGAAAGCTTTAGAATGCTGATGTGGAAGTTAAGGGTTTCAGAATTTTTCTCCTCGCCGACCTTGTTTTTTCCATAATTTTATCAATCTTTAGGGTCTATAAATATTGTTTGGAACGGGTACCGGTGTTTTCAGATACCGCAATTGTATCTAATCAGTCGTATCTATGAGTAATCAGCAAGATCTTCAGCAGGGTTTTTTGGAAACCGTCAGATTTGATGCGAACGGGCTCATCCCTGCCATTGTTCAGGACCATGAAACCGGCAAAGTGTTGATGATGGCCTGGATGAACCGTGAAAGCCTTGAAATGACCCTGAAAAAAAGGAAAGCATGCTACTGGAGCCGAAGTCGTCAGAAGCTTTGGCTGAAAGGGGAATCTTCGGGTAACACGCAGGATGTTCATGAAATACTCATCGACTGTGACGGCGACACGCTGCTTTTGAAGGTCTCCCAGAAAGGAGGGGCATGCCATGTAGGCTACAACTCCTGTTTTTACCGCAGGGTAAAAAATGACCTTTCCCTGGAAATCTGTGATACCTTGATGTTTAACCCTGACGATGTATATGGCAAAAAAAGCTGATGAACCGGTTAATCGGTCAAAAGAAGTGGCGGAATCCCTGTTCAGATCGAAGTCGCATGCCTCGATACAGCATATGTTTGATGAAGTTGCTCCCACCTATGACTTTCTCAATCATCTCCTGAGCCTCGGTATAGACAATTACTGGCGAGCCCTTGCGGCAAAGAAAGCAAAACAGCTTATTGGAGAGGACAACAAAAGCCCGGACATCCTGGATGTGGCCACAGGCACCGGTGACCTGGCTCATGCCCTATCCGATATCCCGGGCGCAAAGGTCACGGGTGTAGACCTTTCGACAAACATGTTGAAGATCGCAAGAAAAAAGTATCCATCCATTGCCTTCACGGAAGGATATGCGGAAAAACTAACCTTTGAGAGCGCATCGTTCGACATTGTCAGCGCGGGGTTCGGCGCGAGGAATTTCGAAAACCTGCTCCAGGGACTCCGGGAATTTCACAGGGTTCTTAAACCCGGGGGACATACTCTGATCATCGAGCCGATGATCCCCAGAAACCCGGTAATGAAACAGCTTTACCTGGTTTATTTCAAAAAGGTTCTCCCGAAAATAGCGAGGCTTTTCAGTAAATCGAGCTTTGCCTACGACTATTTGCCCCACTCGGTCGAGGAGTTTCCCCAGGACAAAGCCTTCATATCAATCCTGAAAGAGGCGGGGTTCAGCATGGCAGAATACCACCCTATGACATTCGAAACCTCCATACTCTACATAGGACGGAAATAACCCCCGTTATTCACCCCTTGTTTCGAAATTCTACAACACCTCTGTTTTGAGCCATTCGAGCAGCGGACTCCACATCGGTCCGAACAAAATAATCGGGGTTTCGCAGATATGCTCAACCTGTACCAGCTGCCAGGCATAAAACAGCTCGAGCAGTATCCCGATTCCGCCGGGAGCCGCTATCACCGCAGCCGACAAGGACGTAAACGTATCGAGACGATTGCTGAAACGATCGAACTCATGCTTGATATCGAGATATTAAGACGTTTCCTTCCTGTCACTGCTTGCCCAGCATCTCCTCGAACTCGTCCTCGGAAATCATTTTGATCCCGAGCTTACGGGCCTTTTCCAGCTTGCCGCCGGGCTCCTTCCCGGCAACGACCAGATCGGTATTTTTACTGACGGACGCAACAACTTCTCCACCGCGTTCAAGCACAAGCTCGGCGGCCTTGTCCCGGGTATACCGCTCCAAGCCGCCGGTAAAAATCACTTTCATCCCGTCGAATACATGACTGACCTGCACCGCGGGTTTCGCAGCGGCAAAACAAAGACCGGAAGCCCTGAGCTTTTCAATCATTTCAACGACATAGGGTTTTCTGAAAAACGCATGGACGCTCTCGGCAATCACCGGGCCGATATCGGGAACTTCTGCCATCTCCTCAGTTGAAGCTGCCTGCAGCTTGTCCAAAGAAGGATAAGCCGATACAAGCTCACGGGCTGTAGCAAGACCGGCATGACGGATCCCAAGCGCAAACAGTACACGATCGTATCCCCGTTTTTTACTTTCTTCAATCGCCCGTAACAGCTTCGTTGCCGATCTCTCCCCCTGACGGTCGAGTTTCAACAGCTTATCATGTGTCAGCGTGTACAGGTCTCCTGCGTCATAAACCTGTTTGCTGTTGACAAGCTGTTCAATCACAGCTTTCCCCAGACCGTTGATGTCCATTGCGTTACGTGATGCAAAATGCTCCAGACGCGCCTTGACCTGCGCCGGACACGTTTCCTCGTTCGGGCAGTAGAAATTAACCTCGTCAGCCGGTCTTTGCAGGGGTGTACCACAGGACGGACAAACTTCCGGCACGGTTATGAACCCGGCGTTTTCCGGGCGTTCCTCCCTGACAACACTGATCACCTTGGGAATGATCTCGCCCGCCTTTTCAATTTCAACCGTGTCGTTCAACCGGATATCGAGCCGCTCTATTTCATCGAGATTGTGCAGCGTTGAACGGGCAACCGTCGTTCCGGCAAGTTTCACCGGCTCAAGATGGGCTACCGGAGTGACGGTCCCGAGCCTGCCGACCTGGAACACCACCTTTCTGAGAACCGTTCTGGCTCTCTGTGCCGGATATTTGTAGGCTATGGCCCATCTGGGGCTTTTCGACGTCGCACCGAGTTCTTCCCAGAGGGAAACATCATTGAGTTTGAGCACGACGCCGTCTATCTCGTAAGGCAGTTCCCAGCGCTGTTCATGCCAGTAGTCGATGAACTCGTAAATATCTTCGAGATCATAACACAACCGATAATTTCCGCCCGTGTAGAACCCCAGGTGTTCGAGTTCTTTCAAACGGTCGTGATGCGCCAGATCATCAAAAGGCGCACCTTTCAGGTAATAAGCCACAAAAAAAAGCTTTCTGCGTGCCACTTCAGCAGAGTCTTGTAACTTGAGTGTACCGGCAGTTGCGTTTCTGGGATTGGCAAACTGCTCGTCTTCCGGTCTGGCTTCGTTGAGAGCCGTAAAATCATCTTTCCGCATAAATACCTCACCCCGCACCTCGATCTCGGCATCACTTCCCGTGGAAAACAGAGGAGTATCGGAAAATGAACCGAGCCGGAGAGGCACCGAGCGAAGCGTCCTGATATTCGGCGTGATATCGTCGCCCTGAACTCCGTCACCACGTGTGGCCCCTCGTACCAGTTTGCCATCGCGATAGAGCAGACTGACGGCAACGCCGTCGAATTTCAGCTCGGCTACAAACGCAGGTCCACCCTGGTGCTTCGATCTGCCGGGCAGGAGCTTCAGTACCCTTCTGTAAAAATCGCCGACCTCCTCAACCGAGTAGGTATTGGACAGGCTGAGCATGCGCTCGCGATGTCTGACGGTCGGAAACTCTTTGGTGATCCCCCCTCCTACCCGCTGGGTAGGGCTGTCAGGCGTTTTCAGGTTCGGAAACTCGTTTTCAAGTGCGATAAGCTTCTCAAGCATCCGGTCGAACTCGTAGTCCGAAATCTCCGGTTTTGCAAGGACATAGTAGAGATAGTTATGCCGATCGAGCTCTTTGCGCAACCGCTCCAACTCTGCAACAACGTTCTGTTTCTTCATAGTGCCCTGCTTTTTACTTTCCTCCAGAAAAAGCCCAGCCGGCAAGATTTTTGATAAACGAAACAGAACCGTCTATCCCCAGCTTATCGTATGTCGCCTTCAATACCTTCGGATAACGCCATGCAACTTTCAGAAGGACGGTTACAAAATCGTCCAGAAGCATCTCGTCCCGGAACATTGTCTGTCTGTAGCGCTGGGGCAACCCGTCAAGAACGATCATTACCTCGTTCATCAGTTCATTGACGAAGCCGGGCGTGTCGGTTCTGGCATCATAACACATATACTTCATAAGATTCGCCATGGAGGCCACATTGGGCTCATAGGAACTGATTTGTTCAAGATCGGTACGTGTGAGAGATCCCGTATCCAGAGCCCTGTCGAGAGCGCCTGTAAGATGCGGCAGATTCCGCACCATCGAACCGAAACCGCAAAAGGTAAGCGGTGAACCGAGACTTGCCGCGTCGCCGAAAAGGACAACGCGGTCATCGGCTATCTCCCGCTCCCTCGTAAAACCTCCATGTGAGTATGCCGGAATGATTCCGAAAACCGGACGGTGAATCCGGAAATCATCGGAAAGGGTCTTGTAATCCGGCAGCTTTTGGAAATAGGTTTCAAACAGCCCGAGCAGAGTTTTGTCATTGTCCGAATCAATTGTATCGTAGAAAAAAAGGTAGGTGACATACTGCTTTCCTGCTGCGGGAAAACCCTCCCAGATGAGCTGCCGGCCGCTGCCGGCAGAGGTATCGGCCGGTTCGGTGCTTGCAAGTATCTCACCCACATCGTAATCAACATCTCGAAAACCGCTGGCAATGGTGCCAACGGTCGGACACACATGGGTCTGTGAACGTCCTTTGTTGAGCTGCATGGCAATCGGGGAAAGGATACCCATGACATCTACAAGTACTTTTGCCTTGAAAAAAAGGACTTTCCCTTCCGGCCCGGCAACTTCTACGATAATGTGGTCGGAAAACCGGTAACAACATCTGAACGTCGTCCGGTCCAGAACAGTACAACATCCCTCCTTGCCAAGTATTTTCCGTTTTGCAGCTCCCAGCACCCTCTCGGCCTCGACGGCACAGTCAAGCACATCATACATATAGAGCCTTTTCCTCCTGCGGCTGTCCTCCGCAAAAAATTCCACCCAGCCGGTTTTGTACTTACGAACGATGAACGACTCAATTTCCTCCGCAGAAAATATTCCTGTCTCTTCGAGCCTGTCCAGCTCCCCGCGCGATATGTTCCAGTCCCTGGTAGATTTTCCCGAGACATGCTTGTCTATCAGCATGACCTTATAACCATAGCGCTCAGCCATGACCGCAGCATGAAGCAGCCCGAGAGTACCGCCGGCATAAAAAATATCGCACTCACCGCTTATCGTCACTCCACCCGGCAGTTTTTCCCCGGGAAAAACAACATCCCGAGGAGGCAGGTCTTGAATCTGCATCCAGTAACGGTCAAGCTCGAGAATCCGGCTCAGGTGTTTTTCACCGTCCCGAAGCATGGAAAAATACCTGTGTACAAGCGGATGAGAAGTCCTTATGCTGTCAAGCGTCACATTGTTCTGCATGTTGTTGCCGAGAATTCTTTATTCCAGTTTGCTGTCGCTTTCAATCTTTCCGTCAACAAGGTGGATCCTGCGTTTCGCTCTGCGGGCAAAATCTTCGTCGTGAGTCACGAAAATAACCGTTTGATCGAACTCTTCGTTCAATTGCTCGAACAGCTCATACACCTGGTTACCCGACCTTGAATCAAGATTACCGGTCGGTTCGTCACCAAGAACAATTTTCGGATTATTGGCGAGAGACCTTGCAACGGCAACTCTCTGCTGTTGACCACCCGAAAGCTGACTGGGCCGGTAATGATAGCGGTCTTCGAGTCCTACCCTGTCGAGCAGCATTTCCGCTCTTTCCCGTATCTCCACCTTCGTTCTGCTGTTGTCGATCATCATCGGCATACTCACATTTTCAACAGCCGTAAATTCAGGAAGCAGAAAATGGAACTGATAGATGAATCCGATTTTCCGGTTTCGTAGTATCGACATTTCATTCTCGCTTTTGTCGGTGATATTCACACCGTCGAGCCAGACCTCTCCAAACGTCGGCCTGTCCAGTCCACCCATAATGTACAGTAATGTTGATTTACCGGAACCGGAAGGCCCGGTAATCGAAATGAACTCTCCTTCTTCGATCTTGAGCGAAAGACCGGGTATAATGGTCTGCCGGATGTCACGGGAGAGTTCCAGTTCCCTTCGAACGGATACAAGTTTGAGGATAACAGGCTTACTCATCGTTACGGAAAATCGAACGTGCTTTTTTTAACGGTTTACAATGTCTGTACTTGCAAGGCCGCCCGGCGTTGCTGTCGAAAAAGCCTGGTGGCAGCGGTTTTATAATAAGCAAAAAACTCAAGGCCCTCTCAAACGAACCCCGAACGTTTTTTACCGCCCCGCAACAACTTTTTAATCGTCTTTATCGTTGATTAGCATTGTCATTTACAACGTCAACGTCTTATACGACAGATGGCTGCAGCCGAAAAAAAAGTGTGTTTTATAACCGGCGGATCCGGGCGTCTCGGAAGCCGAATAGCCGTTTCGCTGGCCGAAAACGGTTATTCAGTCTTCTTCACTTACAACCGGGCACAGGAAAAAGCAGGGGAAATCCTTGAAACTGTCCGTGCATTCACCCCTGAATCGATAATGACACAGTGCGACGTATCAAAAGTGACCGATATTGAAAATACCTTCAGAACATTTATGGAGCATTTCAACAGACTGGACCTGCTGATTCCCAGCGCTTCCAGTTTTTTCAGCACCCCGCTGCCGGATGTAACCGAACCCGCATGGGCAAGCCTTGTCGATACAAACCTGAAAGGTACGTTTTTCACGATGCAAGCCGGAGCACGGATCATGAAAAAGCAGCCTTTCGTTTCGCGTATCATAACCATGACCGATATTTCAGCCGACCTTGTATGGAAAGGCTTTGCTCCTTATACGGCTTCGAAAACAGCTGTCCAGCACCTTACAAAGGTTTTTGCAAAAGTTTTCGCGCCGACCATTCTGGTAAACTCCATTGCCCCGGGAGCAGTAACGATAAGCCCCGAATGGAGTAACGGGAAACTGGCTGAACTCTCAAAAAACATACCGCTAAAGCGTATCGGAGAACCGGACGACATCATGGATGCAATACTGTTTCTGGCAACAAGCAGCCACATAACCGGCCAGGTGATCAACGTTGACGGAGGAAGACTTTTAAACTGATGTAGCCAGAGAGCTTGGATTTGTATATATTTTATTGCAAAACACCCTAACATCTGAAAACTTCGTTCTACAATTCAACTATCATGATGCAGGAAATACCAGACAGCCCGAACGCAAACGGGGAAGCCGAACCCAAAAACTCCGCAAAATCTCATATCCCCGAACAGGTTGAGGTTATCAGTGAAAATATCTCCAGAATGTATCATCAGTTCCGGGAAAGCGAGCAGTACGAAGAGATACAGGACAAGGCATCGAAGGTTAAAGAATACATTCAGGAAAACCCGATTCCTTCAGTATTGATCTCTCTTGGAGCAGGTATGATTCTCGGATTGTTGTTCCACAGGAAACGATAACAACCGGCAAATTCACGAAAATTTATGTCCAGAGAGCAAAACAGGAGTCAGGAACAGCACGATCAAAAGGGAAAAGGCATTGGCAAGCTGATCGACAGTACCGTAACATCGAGTTACGAAGACATTCTGGCCATCATCGAAGCCAGAATCGAGCTGATCAAGATTGAAATCACCGAGAAAATTGCCATTGCAATTTCACTTCTCATCATCGCAGCCCTTTTTATTGCAGGACTGGTCTACCTGATTACAACCATTGCCCTGCTTATCGGTGAACTGCTTGGTCATTACTATCTGGGGTACCTTGTTATCAGCCTGTTTTTCCTTTTGACCTTCCTGTTGTTTGCAAAAATCCGGCCTGAGCTTCTGAAAAACCTCATTCACAAACTTCTTCTTTCCTCTGATGGGCAAAAAAACTGAGCCGTTGAAAAACATAGAAGCAAGAATTCACGAACTGGAAAACAGTATTCGTGAACGCGAAAAACAGCTTAAAGAAAGAGCCGGCCAGTTCAAAAAAGAGCTTCAGGAAGAATTCTCTCCTGCTGAACTGGTTAAAAAATATCCTCTTCAGACAACAGGAATTTCGCTGGTATTCGGCTTTTTCGCCGGAAAGATAGTGCGTTCAATCGTCTCCCCTTCATCCTGCAGAAATGCTCAACCGGTCTCTCAACCAAAAAGCGAGCCGTCGGAACTGAAAAGTGCCGCTGCGTCAATCGGGATAGATGTTTTGCGCTCAAGCAAGGATTTGGCTTTCAGCTACTTGAAAAGCTATCTGGACAACAAACTGAAATCAGGCAAAAATACGTAAGGCAGTTTCTCCTTCCCGACCCGCCTGGACGAACCTCAAGGCTCTCGCTAAATGAACAACGGCAGCCTAAACGGCAGTTGGCAGTTGATGCTGCGCTTGCTATATTCGAGTCACCCAGGAGCAGATCATTAATAGTTACGCTACAGTGAAAGTACATCTTGACAAAACATCGTCAGGCTTCTGTATAGGAGTACAGGGCACCATCCACCTTGCCGAAGAAAAACTCAAGGAACTGGACGGCAAGCTCTACTGCCTGGGAGACATTGTTCACAATGAAGTAGAGGTAAAACGGCTCGAAGAACTGGGGCTCATCACCATTGACAATGATGCCTATAAAAGCCTAAGGAAGGCCTCCGTACTTATAAGGGCCCACGGCGAACCGCCATCTACTTACGGAACTGCGGAACGTAACGATCTGGCGATCACGGACTCCACCTGCCCGGTTGTCTCCAAGCTGCAGCGCACGGCAAGGCTGTTGCATGAACTGGGATTTCAGATCATCATCTACGGCAAAAAAGCACACCCCGAGGTCATCGGTATCAACGGACAGTGCGATAATCAGGCGATCATCATCAAAAACGCCGACCTTTCTGTTGCCGAAGAAACAGAGCCCATTGATTTCACCCGCCGAACCGCGCTGATTTCACAGACCACGATGGATGTCCCCGGTTTTTATGCTCTGAAAGAGAATCTTGCAAAACTGTTTTCAGAAAATGCCGGTGCAGCCGGGCAACATGACGTTCCGTCATGGAAAGATATCCGGGATATTGATCTTACGGCGGAAATCACCGGTGTCCGCGCGTTGCCTCAACTTGTCTATAAAGATACCATCTGCCGTCAGGTTTCGAGTAGAAACAGCAAACTCCATGATTTTGCAGCTGCAAACGACATCATAATTTTCGTCGCAGGTAAAAAAAGCTCCAACGGACAGGTTCTTTTCGGCATCTGCAGAAAATCCAATCCCCGCAGTTATTTTATCGAGGATAAAGCAGACCTTCAAGACGAGTGGTTTTTTGACAAAGGCAAACCTGTCGGAAATGTCGGTGTCTGCGGAGCAACCTCAACACCGATGTGGCTTTTGGAAAACATTGCACGGCACATTGAAACAATGTATGCTTCCTGACCGCCTCATGTTATTTGTGTATTATGATGAATACTGTCATCTTCACTCTGAACGGTAAAGAGGTCTCTGCCGAGGCGGGGGTCTCCATTCTCGAAGCAGCGAGACAAAACCACACAGCCATTCCAAACCTGTGTTATCATGAGTCACTCCACTCTCTCGGCTCATGCTGGATGTGCATCGTTGAAATCAAGGGAAAGCACCGTTTTGTCCCCGCCTGCAGCACTACCATAACCCCAGGCATCGCGATCGAAACCGACAATCCCGAACTGTACGCAATTCGCAAGAAAAATCTTGAACGGCTCCTCGAGCACCATGGCGGTGACTGCAACGGCCCCTGTGAAGTCTCGTGTCCGGCAGGCTGCGACATTCCGGCATTCGTCTCGGCCATAGCAATGGACAAACACCGTGAAGCCATACAAATCATCAAGGATGATATTCCTCTTCCGGGAATTCTCGGCAGGGTCTGCCACGCCCCTTGTGAAGATGAATGCAGAAGACACGGTGTCGACGAACCTTTATCCATCTGTGCCCTGAAACGCTTTGCCGCCGACAGGGACAACGTTTCCGGGAACCGTTACCTGCCCTTTTGTAAACCCAAAACCGGCAAAAAAGCCGCTATTATAGGAGCCGGTCCAGCCGGCCTCACTGCAGCATACTGCCTTTTGAAGGATGGGCATGACGTGACGATATACGATTCGCATGAAGCCCCGGGCGGTATGATGCGTTACGGCATCCCCTCTTTCAGGCTGCCTGTCGACATCATAGAAGCGGACCTCGAGCCCATAAGAATCATGGGTGCGAAGTTTGTCTGCAGCACCGTTTTCGGCAGAGACGTCACTCTTGACAGTCTGAAACAAAAAGGGTTCGACGCCGTGCTGCTTGCTTTCGGTGCCCAAAAAGCCGGTCGTCTGGAAATAGAGGGAGAGGAAACTGAAGGGGTTATTTCCGGAATCGACTTTCTGAACAGGTTTGCGTCAGGTGACGCTGTCAAACCGGGCAACACGGTGCTTGTGATAGGGGGAGGCAACACCGCAATAGATGCAGCAAGAACTGCGCTCAGGCTGGGAGCCGGTTCGGTCGGCATACTCTATCGCAGAACCATCGAGGAAATGCCTGCAAACCGTACAGAGATAGAGGAAGCCTTGCGTGAAGGCATTTCAATCGATGTGCTAACCGCACCGGCCATCATCAAAAAAGTGGGAAACCGCCTCCTGATTACAGCTTTGAAAATGACCCTGGGTGATCCTGACGCAAGCGGAAGACGCCGTCCGGTTCCAGTTGAAAATTCCGAGTTTTCTCTCACTGCCGATCTGGTCATTTCCGCCGCCGGGCAAAACGTGGACAATAGCATTCATGAAAGACAGGGCATAACTTCGGCAGAAAAGGGCACTGTACGCATCGACCCGGAAACCTGCCGAACATCTCTCCCGTGGGTTTTTGCCGGCGGTGACTGCGCAACGGGTGCAGACACAGCTGTCAATGCCGTCAAGCAGGGCAAACATGCGGCACGGACGATCGATGCTTTTCTCCGAGGCGAGCCGCTAACCGCACCTCCAACGGCTTTTCATTCAAGCTACGGCTCCCGTGACCGGGCTCCTGAAAGCTTCTACCGGCGGGTAACACCCTCTCCGAGGGCAAAGACAGAAGAGCTGCCCCTTAATCTTCGAGTTTCCGGCTTCGACGAAGTATCCACCGGCCTTTCGGAAAAAAACGCAAAAGAGGAAGCTCTGCGATGTATGCGTTGCAGCTGCATAAGCAAAAACAATTGCAGGCTCCGTGACCTTGCATCGGTTTACAAGGCTTCACCGGAGTGCGGACCGGAAGAGAACGATGATTACGCTGTTGATCAGGGTGAAGGCATCAGGTTTGAGCGGGACAAATGCGTCGACTGCGGCATCTGCGTCCGGACACTTGAAGAGGCCGGAAAAGAAGGCGAGAAAACCATGCTGCTTCTGGTTGAACGCTGTCCGACCGGGGCGTTGGGTTAACTCAGCATCGCTGCATGTCACTCCTGCAACTGCTCCGAAACCCTCAACAATTGCCTAATCAAAACCTTTGACAAAAACAAATTTTATGGTTACAATACATTGTGGGGTGCGTAACCCATGTCCTTGCGTCCTTATGGATATCCCCCTTGATTCCCCAACATCATAATCATAAGGAGATACGATCATGAAAAAAGCATTGGCTACTTTTTCAGCGCTTCTTGTAAGCACCATTCTCACATCGACATCTTTTGCCCTTAATTTTAAGCAGGCGGTTGAACCTTCCGGATTTGTGGATTTTATCGTGGGGATCCTGGAGCATTTACTAATGATTCTGCAAGGTGGTGGTTTACGATAGTAAATCCTGGGGGGCTGCCTCAAAAGGCAGCCAACATGCAAAAGGGCTGCTGTATGGCGGCCCTTTTGTATTAAAAACCAGACCCCTTCCGCGCAACACGGACTTAGGAAGTGGTTCGTACGGCTCTTGCTGCGCATACTGGAGATTCTGCAAGGCGGTAAGGAGCTATTATTGCAACCCGAGGCTGCCTTCACAGCTTTGAAACATCGAACGCCTGTTTTTCAAATTTCCTCACAGTCGGACTGAACGCTTTTGTGCCTACCATGACACTGTCCCCTGCATTGAGATTCTCTTTCTCGTCCTTGTCTATCACGACCTCCACCAGATTGTTGCCTATTGCCACAACTGCGACATGCACAGCATCGACGGCACGCAGTTCCAGAACTTCTCCCCTGAATGCAAATTTCTGGGTCGTGGCATGTTCGACCAAAAGCTTGCGCGGAGATGTATCGGCAATGATCCGTCCCTTTTCGAACAACAGCACGCGGTCACACAGCTTGTATATCTCACTTGAATCATGTGTCACGATCAGTATCGTCACGCCAAACTCCCTGTTCACTTTCAGCAATTCGTCCTGAAGAAGCGCCTTTATGGTTTCATCGAGCGCGGACAGCGGCTCGTCAAGCAGAAGAATGCGGGGCTGCTGCATGAGCGCGCGGGCAAGTGCTACCCGCTGCTTTTGCCCACCTGACAGATTTGGCGGTTTGACATGCCTGAGTTGCTGCAGCCCGATCATGCTCAGCAGCTTTTCCGCCATATCCCGGTCGCGTGAAGCATAGAGCAAATTGCCGAGAACGGACATATGAGGAAAAAGGGCATAACCTTGAAATACCACACCGACCTTGCGTTGTTGCGGTTTCAGGTTCACCCGAGGGGTTTTTCCCCTTTCTCCCCGGAACCAGACCTCTCCGTCCACCTCAAGAAAACCTTCATCAGGAGTGGTAAGCCCCGCAAGCATTCGAAGAAACGTGGTCTTGCCGCTGCCTGATGTTCCTGCAATAGCCGTTATTCCTCCACAGGCTATTTTCACATCCGTTTCCAGCAGAAACTCCCCTTCCGCTCCCGCAAGCGTCTTTTTCAGTAACGAAACAACCATGTCCATCAAGCAGACGCTCTCTTTCGGTAATTAAGAATATAGACTATCGCCAGCACAGTGAAACTGAATGCAACAAGCACAAAAGAATAACCATGTGCTGCCCTGTAATCCATCAGCTCCACCAGTTCATAGATCGCTATCGAGGCAACCCTCGTTTCCCCCTGTATACTTCCGCCGACCATGAGCACGACGCCGAACTCACCTACCGTGTGGGCGAACGTGATGATAAGACCGGTCAGTATCGAAGGTTTGATATTCGGCAATATCACATGAAGGAGCGTATCAAACCTCGACTTCCCCAAAGCATAGGAAGCCTCAAGGAACTCTTCTGCAATCTGCTCCATTCCGGACTGGAGGGGCTGCAGCATGAACGGAAAGGAATACACGCAAGAAGCGATAAGAATTCCCTCAAACGTAAACACCAGGTCAATATTGAATCTCTGATGTAAAAACATGCCGAGGGGAGAACGTTCGGAAAGAAAAATCAGCAAATAGAATCCGAGCACCGTTGGCGGAAGCACAATAGGCATGCTGATCAACGCCTCGATGAAAGGCTTGAACACCGATCGGGTCCGTGAAAGCTTCCACGCGAGGGGAACCGACAGCACAAAGAGCAGGAGCGTTGTTATTGCCGCCAGCCTGAATGAGAGCAGGAAAGGCTCCATGTCAAATCCTGTACTCATGCTTCATCCGTTTTTGAAAGATAGAGATCGCTTGCTTTCAGAAGCGCGACCACAGCATCGCCGGGGACAATGCGCATCCTCTCAACCGCTTCGGTCGTCGTGAGCGCGTAAAATTTCCCTCCTGCCCCCTGAAGCAGCATTTCGACCAGAATTTTTCCCTTGTGCAACTCGAGCACCGTTGCATCCAGGCGATTCGCGATGCTTATCTCTCCGGTAATATTCTTGGCAAGCGCGACATGCGCCGGTTTGAAACGGATATCGACCAGGGCGCCGACCGTATACTCGTCCCCCAGTTCCAGGGTTATGACCGTAAACGACTGACTTCCTGCAGAGAGTACCAGCCTGTGCAGGTTCCCGTTGTAATCAATCCTGTTGACTGTTGCACGTATCCTGTTCATTCAACCCTGTACCCGTTTTTTCCCAGAATTTCTCCTGCCCGCTTCCCCTGCATGAACCTGAAAAAAGCCTCCGCTTCCTCATTGGAAGCCTCAAGAAGCACCATGGCCTGCCGCAGTGCAGCGGGGTTATATGAGTCAGAAGCAAACCCTATCCATCCCATCCCTGCTTTTTCAAGTTCTTTTCCTGCGTCTCCATACAGCAGGGACGCTGCAATGAAACCTGCATCCGCCGCTGTAACAGCATGCTGAAACGCCTGTGTTATCGAGGTGCCGTATACAAACTTGCCCTCAACCTGCTTCAACAAATCTGCACGGGAAAGAATTTTTATCGCCGCCTCACCGTAAGGAGCGAGTTCCGGCTGGGCAAGGGCGATCTTTTTAACCGACGGGTCTGCCAGACATGCAACCCCTTTCCTGCCGCCAATATCTTTCCGGTACACCATCACCGGAACCCCCTCTGCATAAACCACGGGCGGACCGACGGTGAGCGAATCGCTGTAAAGAGCCTGCGGATAAACTGTATTTGCCGCAAGAAACAGATCGAACGGTGCGCCGTTGCGAATCTGTGCCGTCAGACTCCCGCTGGATGCCTTGGTCACCCTGATGTCGGAAAGCCTGTATTCACTGTATTCATCCCTGAACGCCTCGATCAGCTCCGGCATCACATAACTCAGGTTTGCCGCAGCCGCAATGTGCAAAAGAGCGGGACGTACCGAAGGGGTCGCTTTTTCGCTCTGCTTTACCTCACAGGAAGCCATAAGCAGGGACACCCACAGAAAAGAAACCACAAGAACACGGTTTTTTTTACACACAGCAATAACATCTATCGTTATTTATCAACGAACATAACGATAAATTAAAAAAATAAATATTAATAATAAAAATATCTTAATTTTTAATGATAACTTGGGAAGAAACCGAAACAAATCAAGCACCCTAATCAGGACTTGTAAACTTTCTCAAAAGTTCAATCCCTTTCCGCAGCATTTCACCAACAGACTGCTCAAGGTTTGTCATCACTTCCGGAATGTTTTCTCCCGACCAGTAAAGGTAAGCGATGTAAAGAATGCCGATAGCTGCAATAACGAGAGCCAGTTTCAGGATTTTTTTCAAAAACAGCAGCAGCACGGCAACAGAAAGAATCACCGCAATAACAAGGTAAAGAGGGTTTTCGAGCAGTAAGGTGGCAAATTGTTCCATGATTGGATAGAAGATTATAGATATCTGTTAAGAACCGAAGCGACCTTTTTGGAAGGAGAGGCAGCACCAAGCTTCTCCCGTGCTGCAAGCAGTTCCTGACCCATTTTCCTGAAAGCGGCGGCATCATCAAGCAAACGAGATACCTCATCAACAATCCTTTCGGCTTTCATCTCATGCTGGAGCAGTTCGGGAACCGTCCGCTCCCTGACATACAGCCCGTTGGCGACAAGGTTGGCAAGAGAAATACTATGCAGGCGGACAAGACGCTTGCCGATGGCATAATTCAGCCAGCCTGTTTTATACAGCACAATCATAGGCGTGCCGAAACAGAGAGCCTCGAGCGTTGCAGTTCCGGACGTTACAAGCAAAAGATCGCTGTATCTCATTACCTCATATGCCGAACAATCTACAAAGGGAATTCCCGCAGCCTTACTACAGGAATCGTATAAACGATGATCGACATGGGGAGCTCTGCCCATAAGAAATACCGCACCATATTTTTCCCGCAGCTTCTTTGCAGCACGAAGTATTTCCGGGCAAACAAATGCAATCTCCTGTTTTCTGCTCCCTGGCAGCAGACCGATAAGTTTTCGCCGCTCTCCTATGCCATGCTCCCGGAGAAACTCTTCTTTCGGTGGCAGCTGAAGCCTTGCGATCTCCTCAACAACAGGATTACCCACAAAATCGGCCGTGATACCGTGCCTTCGGTAGAACTCCTCTTCAAAATCAAAGATCACCATCAGGTGATCGACATATTCCCTGATTTTCCTGACACGCCCCTCCTTCCATGCCCAGACCTTTGGAGAGATATAGTAGATAACCGGAATGCCAAGGTGATGGAGATATTCCGCCATGACAAGGTTCATACCCGGATAATCCACAAGCAGCGCCGCGTCAGGTTTTTCACGTTCAATCGCGTCTTTCAGATCCCGAATCACTTTACGGAGCAAAAAAGCCTGCTTCACCACCTCGACAAACCCCATAACGCTCAGGTCACCAACATCATACAGCAGCTCAACGCCAAGCGCACGCAACATTCGACCGCCCGTACCGAAAACCTTCAGCCCGTCACATTGGGTCTGCACAACCTTTATGACCTCCGAAGCGTGAAGATCACCGGAAACTTCTCCGGCAAGAACAAACAGTTTTCTATCTTGCATACGCCGGCTCGATTGGAACATGACACAGCAAACAGTATCTTGGAAACAGAGACAGAAAAATCTCCATAATCTCATGTTTCACAATAACTTCCTTCAACACTGCTCGAACATTTTAAATTGTATCGGAACAGAGATGACAAGCGACAATAACGTGTCACCACCGGGATATCGTTCGCTCCATCAGGTCAAGTATATCAAATTACAAAAAGAATGCAAGTCAAATTCGGCACTGACGGCTGGAGAGCGATCATAGCACAGGACTTCACCTTCGACAACCTGAAACTTGTCACGCTTGCCGCCGCGGATTATTTTCTCGACCACCCTTTCAGGGCAAACGGAGTCTGCGTAGGATACGATACCCGCTTCATGTCTTCAGAGTTTGCTGCATATACAGCCGGGATCCTCTCCTCTTGCGGACTCCGGGTTTTTCTCTCCGACGGCTTCGTTCCCTCACCCGCTGTCTCACTCTACTGCAGAGAGATGCGGCTTGCCGGCGGCATTATGATTACTGCATCGCACAACCCTCCGGCCTACAACGGCTTTAAAATAAAAGCCTCCTACGGAGGATCCGCCCTGCCGGAAACAATCGCTCTCATCGAGAAAAATCTTGCTGCAGTAAACCCTCAGAGACCGGCCGCACCCCGCAACAGGTTGATTGAAAAAACAGATATCAGAAGCACCTATTTGAATCATATAAAACAACACATCAATCTTGATCTCATCAGGAACTCACAGCTGACAATCACTCATAATGCAATGTTCGGAGCCGGTCAGAACATCATTACAAGACTTCTGGGCAAATCAGCCGTCACCTGCTATCACTGCAGCCTCAACCCGGGCTTCATGGAAATCAATCCGGAACCGATACCCCGCTACATTGGCGACTTCATCGACTTTTTCACGGAAAGCAGAACAGATGCCGCGATTATCAGTGATGGAGATGCCGACAGAATAGGTATGCTCGACGAAAACGGATCCTTCGTAGATTCACACAAGCTCTTTGCGATTATCCTCAAATACCTTGCAGAAGAAAAGAAACAAACCGGAGAGGTCGCCAAAACGTATGCCCTTACCGATATCATCGACAGGATCTGCAGGAAAAACAACCTGGCCCTGCACCTTCTTCCGGTAGGATTCAAACATGTCAGCAAACTCATGACCACCCGTGATATTCTTATGGGGGGAGAAGAGTCTGGCGGTATTGGAGTCACCTCGTATCTGCCGGAAAGAGACGGCATTTTCATCGGACTTCTCATGCTGGAAATCATGGCGACGAAAAAACAAGCCCTTTCCGCTCTGGTAGAGGAACTCTTTAACGAATACGGCAGCTTTTATTACGACAGGATAGATCTTCATACAGGCGAGCGACAAAAAAAGGCCGTCATCGCACAGGTCACGGGAGGAAATTTAGGCAGTGTCGGAGGTCAGAAGGTTACCGGATTCGATGACCTTGACGGGTATAAATACCATTTTGAAGGCGGGTGGCTGCTGATACGCCCTTCCGGCACCGAGCCGGTTTTAAGATTGTACTGCGAGGCCGATTCTCCCGAAAAAGTCGAAACCGTTCTGCATTTTGCCGCCGGGCTCGCGTGAAGTCTTTCTGCCAGTCATCTTCGGGCTTGACCCGGCGATCCAGCGCCGGTATCGTGAGCCGGCATGACTCTTAGGGTTTGTGGCAGACAAGTGGCAGACATTATCGGCATCTCTATCGTAACGTTCAATTCAAGGCGGAACAACCATGATACAAAACTCCTTGCCGGAGAGAATTGTCATTTTTGACGGTGTGTGCAACCTGTGTGAGTTTTCGGTCAACTTTATTTATGAGAGGGACCTTAAAGGAAAGTTTACCTTTACCCCTGCCCAGTCTCCTCTTGGACAGATGCTCCTGGAAAAATACCATATACATACCGATACACTCGACACGGTCGTTCTGATCAAGCATGACAGAGCTTATTCACGCAGTACGGCTGCGCTGAAAATAGCTGAAGAACTTGATCCCCCGTGGAATGTTCTGCAGGTTTTTTCATGGGTACCCCGGCCAATCCGCGACCGGATATACGATCTGATCGCCCGAAACAGGTACGAGTGGTTCGGGAAAAAGGAAAGCTGCATGATACCGACAAAAGAGATAAAAGCACGCTTTCTCGAAGAACTGCCGACATGAACCGTAACGTTCGGCATCAAACAACATGGCATTTCAGGTAAACAGAACAAAACAGGGCTTCTTTTTCAGAAACCTTCGCGAAAAAACTGCAGGATGACGAAACAGTTCAAAGACAGGTTTTCGAACCACGCTTCAGAGTACCGCCTCTATAGACCCTTATACCCTGAAGCCCTTTTCAACCACCTTGCTTCACTGGCACCGACGCGGGAAGCCGCCTGGGACTGCGCAACGGGCAACGGCCAGTCGGCAACCTGTCTTGCCAGACTCTTCAAACAGGTCTATGCCACTGATGCAAGCAGCAAACAAATAACACACGCCATACAAAAGCCGAATATCGATTATTCGGTATCCCCGGCTCATAGAACAGCGTTACCCGACCATTCCATAGATCTGATAACTGTTGCACAGGCAATCCACTGGTTCGACAATGAACCTTTTTACCGGGAAGTCCGCCGGGTTATTAAAAAAGGAGGCGTTATCGCCGCATGGGCATATCATCTTCCGGTGATAGACCCTGAAATCGACCGTATCATCCAGCGCCTCTATTCCGAGATACTCGGTCCATTCTGGGAAAAAGAGATCTCGCATGTCGCATCGGGATACCGCGACCTTTACTTCCCTTTCAAGACGCTGCAATCACCGGTGTTCACCATGAAAACAAACTGGAACTTATACGGGCTGATCGGTTATCTTCAAACCTGGTCGGCGCTGGAACCTTACAGAAAAAGATACGGGAACAGCCCTGTCGAACGTATCGTTCCGGATCTGCTTGCGGTATGGGAAACCCCTTCATCCTCCAAACAGGTATTTTGGCCGATCATTCTTAAAACCGGCACAAGCCGGCAAGCTTGCTGACCATCCATCAAAAACAGTTGCAGACACAAGAATTACAAATAAAAAGCGTCGAATTACCTGGAGAGTCCAGGTAAAAACACACAATACCTGTATTCCGAAAAACAGTTCCGCCCCAAACTTTCGTGCCGCTGAAAACCGGAATAACTGTTTGGACGCGATCACGTTAGGACTATCGGCAAAAGGTCGTTATACTTTTGCATAAGGCATGTGAGAGCGATACAGTATCATCCTTAACAAGAGAACAAAGCTTGGGTCGAAACGAGCATTCAATACAGGAAGATGATTTCAGTACTATCGTCGCTGAGCACCAGGATATGGTACTCAATACCTGTTACCGTTTCGTGCTGAACAGGGAAGATGCCGAAGATATTGCACAAGAGGTGTTTCTTGAAGCCTATCGCTCACTTGACAGCTTCAGGCAGGAATCCAAACTTTCGACCTGGATTTACCGGATTGCCGTAACAAAATCACTTGACCATCTTCGAAAGAAAAAACGAAAAAAAAGATTCTCTTCACTCAAACGGGTTATCGGTATGAACGATCCCGTGGAAGAAATCACCCCTCCTTCCCAGGAAACACCCGCCGATGTTCTTACGGGAACCGAAAGAACCGAGACTCTGCAGAATGCTCTGGACTCGCTTCCCGACAACCAGAAAACAGCGTTTCTTCTCAGCAAATACGACGGTTATTCCAACCAGGAAATTGCCGAACTGTTGCACACAACCGTGTCTGCGGTTGAATCCCTTGTTCACAGGGCAAAAAAAAATCTTCAGAAAAAACTTGAAAAATATTACAGAAAACAATGACCTTTCATTGCATTTTTGGCATTTTTTCAGGATATCTGGAATATCCTGCAGCCGGTCGAGCCGGAAAACGTTATTTTTTCACCTTGCCGTGCAAGGATTTCAGTTCAGCAACGTCAAAATAAGTGGAACAAGCTATGACCATGATGACCAACAACGATCGCATTGAGACCGAAGTCCGGAAAACCATGGAAGTGCTGGACAACCTTCCCCGGCTGCAGGCACACTATCTTTTCGGGGCAAGGGTTATGGAAAGAATTTCCCATGAGACGTTGACCGGCCCACAGGAAACCGTCTCCGCCATGCGCGGTGTGAAACTTGGCCTGATGGTTTTTCTGCTTATCGTCAATATCGGTTCCGCGCTTGTCCTCATGCTCTCAAACGGCACTGAACAGACGTTCAGTAAACAAGACACTATCGAGAGCCTGACAAACGAGTACAGCAGCCCCGCCCTTTCCTATTATCTGGATAACGACAACATTGAGGAATCCAATGAATAAACCTCGGCCTTCAACCGACAGGTTCTCCACAATGAGAGCAAATCATTTTCGGGAATCGGGCTCGGCACTCAATGTCCAGACAGAATGACAGATTCGCGGCGCTGAAGTCCAAACAGATCCACGTCTGAACCAAATCATTTTCGCATGGATTTTCTTTCATCCAAACGGTTTATCTCAATTATACTTGCAATACTGGTTGTTCTGAACCTCACCCTGCTCGGCACATTGTGGTGGCAAAACACTCACGCACCGAAAAAAAACGAAAAGGTTGCCAAGATTCAGAAAAACAAAAACAAACAGTCGATTTTCGAAAAAGAGCTGAACCTTACCGATGAACAAAGCAAACAGTTCAATACTCTGAGGTTTCAGCATTTTCAGAGAACGCTTCCTGCTCTTCTCGCCATTTCCGGACTAAAGCGTCAGCTTATTCAGGAAGCGGTCAAAGCCGAACCTGACACACTTGTGATCAAGGCTCTGGCAGAACGCATCGGTTCGCAACAGGCACTCATTGAATACAGACTCGCCTGGCACTTCAACGATCTCTCGAAAGTCTGTACTCTCGAACAGCGGAATTCGTTACAGAACGTGCTTGAAAAAGTTACGGCAAGATCATACAAGCTGAAACGACGATTGCTTCTTAAACGCATAAGACTTACCCCTTTGAGGACAGGAAACGCTACAGAGCAAGTTAAAAACATCGATACGGAAACAGAAAAACCGTCAGATACCTCGTCGCAATGAAAAAGGCGCCATTCAGTTGGAGAGCATTCATCAGTCTCGGCCTTTTCGCAGCATTTCTTATGCTGTTTGTTTCAGGAATCGTGCTCTACCTTGCACCTCCGGGAAGAATTGCAAACTGGACAAACTGGCAGATCCTCGGGCTCAGCAAGCATGATTGGCAAAATCAGCATACCATTTTCAGTCTTGCATTTATAGTCCTTTCAATATTCCACCTCTTTTCCATTAACTGGAAAGCTTTCTGGTCGTACGTGGTCTCGAAAACTCATGCAGGACTCGGCAAACCCCTTGAACTATCCAGCATTCTTCTTCTTGCACTGCTTTTCGGGATCGGCACCCACCTCAAGCTTCAGCCATTCTCAACAGTAGTCGATTTTGGTGAATATCTTTCAGAATCATGGGAAGAACCAGAAAGTCAACCGCCCGTTCCTCACACCGAAAAAATGACCCTGAGGGAAATCTCCGCAAGATTTACCAGCGGGCAGAGCCCCGAATCACTGCGTAAAACGCTTGAAATGAACGGTCTGGCCGTCCAGTCACTCGACCAGACGCTTGAAAATATCGGCCAGAAAAATAATCGCTCCGCACAAGACGTTTACAAGCTGCTCGACATCGATGCATCCCCCAACTCCGGGAAGGGAAGAGGCCGGGGAAGGAACAGACAGTGAAATCAGGGCACCTCTATTTCACGGGGCGCGGCATGACGCCCGGATCTTATTTGTGATTACGTTATTCCTTATTACTTTTGCTGTTCGCCTTCGAACCGAGCAGTTTGACAACATAGTCCGCTTCTTTCCTGAACACAACAGCAATGACTCCGAGATAACATCCCGTCAAAACGGCCTCAAACCACAGATCCTGCATCCCCGCAAGAACCGGAATACGGGTAAAAACAATGCCTGTAACGAGCAAAAGCAGCAGTTTCAACCACTCGTAGCGGTTGGGGTACACTTTCAACGAGAAATACCCCATACACAGACTCATAACCACCGTTCCTGCAAGTATCGAAATCGCTGCGCCGTCCATCCCCATAACCGGAACAAGCAAAAGGCACACCGCAGTTGTTACACCCGCGCCTGCAAAGGTTACCACCGGCAGATATCGGGTATTTCCTGTAATCAGAATACCTGCTGTCAGGTTGGTCGAGATCATATCGAAAACGTAACTGCAGAATATCCAGGGCAGAATAGAAAGTCCTATCCAGTAGACAGGAGGTAAAATATAGAGCCGATCAAAATAGTGGTACCGTATCAGGTCGGGAACATAAAAGGTTGCTGCAAGCGCAATGATCATGGCAAAAACGGTCGAGATGCTCAACACATGACGAAACAGTTTTTTTGCATCGGGGTCATCGGCATGCTGCAGAAAAAAAGGCTGCCATGCAAACCTGAACACCTGGATGAACAATTGAATGAGAATACCGAACGCTGCAACACGGCCGTAAATCCCGACAATATCCGACTGAACGTATCCCGTACCGTAGATCCTTTCAATGTCTTCCAGCCGCATTCTTATAAGAACGTTCCGGTCGATAAGATGGACAAGCAAACCGGCTATCCCCGTAGGCACATAGGGCAGTCCGATTCTCAGCATTTCACGCAGGGTATCGGAAGAAAAAAAACGCCTGAACTGCCTGAAGACCGGCACAACGAAAACCATGCTGACGAGAGAACCCACAATATTGGCAAGAAACGCACCCTTCAAGCCGGTTTTAAACCAAACAATCAAAACAAAAGCACTGATGACGACGGCGACGACTCCCAGCACCCTTGCCAGGGCAAATTGGGTCGCTTTTCGTTTAAGGCGAAGATCGGCAAACGGAACCACCAGCATCGCATCAAGCCAGAGGATTACCGCAGCGTATCTGATAAAATCCCTCTGGTTTTCCGACAAGCCCAGAAACTCCGCTATCCCCGAAGCGAAAAAAACCATGCACGCCGTGAAAACGGTAGAAGTAAGAAAAAGTGAAATAACTGCCGTGGAAAAACACTTTGAGCTGTCCCGGCCCGAACGTGCCGTATCTGAAGCAACCTTCAGATAAGAGGTTTCCATACCATAGGCGAACAAAACATTTGCCAGAGCGATGTTCGCATAAATCAGTGCATGAATTCCGTTTTCAAACGTGGTAAGAAGATTTGCATACAGAGGAACCAGCACGTAGTTGAGGCCTCGGGCCAGAATAGTGCTTGCACCATAAATAACGGTATCTTTTGCCAGAAGTTTCAGCTTGTCAAGCATAGAACTTCAGCCTTGTTGCAACGCATGTTTGCTCAATCCTTGCCAGCGCCCTTACCGTTGCCCGCAGCTTTTTCCGACTCTTCATCCTGAAGTTTTTTCATTTTGTCGAAAGCCGGGCGCAATCGACCATCCCGCTCCTCAATCGGTATCTTTGAAATCACTTCCCTCAGGTGCTTCTGTGCCTCGGCCTGCTGCTGTTTCATTTTTTCAAGCTCTTCACCGGACAAACCTACAGGATTATTCTCGTCAATGAGCGTATCCCTGAGTGACTCGATCTCCATATTCTGCTCTTCTTTCATATGCTTGACAAACTTCGACATAACAAAAAGAAGACCGAACAAAATCGGCAGGGCAAAAGCCATGATAATAAGCCAGCTCATAAATTCTGATATTTTCTTAAAAAAACGCAAATTCTGCAACGCTCAGTCTGATTGCAATAAAATATCAATATTTAGTAGTTTTTTAAATAATTCACATAACCGCATGCCGACACATGGCCTTATCTCAAGACACAACCGCAGTTATTGAAACAGGAAAGCAAATCATTTTCCAAGAAGCTGCCTCACTTACACGTATAGCTGAACTGCTTGACCACAGTTTTTACGCGACCGTAGAACTGCTCAGCAAATGCAAGGGCAAAATCATTATCTCCGGCATGGGAAAATCAGGCATTATCGGTCAGAAAATTGCCGCAACGCTCTCTTCGACAGGGACCACCGCTCTTTTCATGCACCCTGGTGAAGCTGCTCATGGAGACCTTGGTGTCGTATCGAAGAACGATATAGTCATCTGCCTTTCCAAAAGCGGCATGACCGAAGAACTCAACTTCATTCTTCCGGCCCTCAGGAAAATCGGTGTCTCTGTTGTAGCGTTTACGGGGAACAAACGGTCATACCTGGCAGAAAAAGCTGACATTGTCCTCGATGTAAGCGTAGAGCAGGAAGCCTGTCCTTTCGACCTTGCCCCGACAACATCGACAACGGCAATGCTTGCCATGGGGGATGCGCTGGCAGTATGCCTGATGAAAAAGAAACAGTTCACGCACCGGGATTTTGCAGTAACCCATCCCAAAGGCTCCCTCGGCAAGAGGCTGACCATGAAAGTGTCCGACATCATGGCAACGGCCGAAGCCTTGCCGCTTGTTGCTGAAACAGCATTGCTCACCGACCTTATTCTTGAAATGACCTCAAAACGTTTCGGGATCAGCGGAGTCATCGACGATACAGGAAAACTTTCGGGAATTTTTACCGACGGCGACCTTCGAAGACTCATTCAAAGCAAAAGGGATTTTCTTTCCCTGCAGGCAAAAGATGTCATGACAAAAGAACCGAAAACAATCTCTGCAGACACCATGGCGGAAGAGTGCCTGAAGATGCTTGAAACCCACCGCATAACCCAGTTGCTCGTCTGTGACGATGACAACTGCCCCGTCGGCCTGATCCATATACACGATCTTGTTACGCTGGGACTTTGAGGAGTGTTATCCCTCCCCTAATGCTTCGAGCATTGCTTCACCGATGTCGGCCGGATTTTCGACCACTTTGATCCCGGCCTTTTCCATAGCCCTGATTTTGTCCTCAGCGGTACCCTTGCCTCCTGAGACAATCGCTCCTGCGTGCCCCATACGCCGTCCGGGAGGTGCGGTGCGCCCTGCGATAAAACCGACAACAGGTTTTTTGAAATGCTTTTTAATGTACTCCGCAGCCTCCTCTTCAGCACTCCCGCCAATTTCGCCGATCATCACAAGCCCTTCGGTCTCATCATCTTTGGCAAAAAGCTTTATCGCATCGATAAAACGAGTACCGATGACAGGGTCTCCGCCTATACCGATGCAGGTCGACTGCCCAAGTCCGACTCTGGTAAGCTGATGCACGGCTTCATAGGTAAGGGTGCCGCTTCTCGATACAACGCCAATGGTCCCTTTTTTATGGATAAAACCGGGCATGATGCCGACTTTCGCCTCCCCCGGGGTTATCACGCCGGGGCAATTAGGACCGACAAGCACGGCCCCTTTTTCCTGCACATAGTGATACGCCTTCATCATATCGTTGACCGGGATTCCTTCGGTAATACAGATTATCACCTTCAAACCGGCTTCAGCCGCTTCCATAATCGCATCGGCGGCAAAAGGAGCAGGCACAAATATTACCGTTGCGTTAGCATTTTCATTCTCGACGGCCTCCTTTACCGTATTATAGACGGGAACAGGACGCAAGAAGCTGTCGCGGTCGTTTCCGGTATACTGCAGCCCGCCTTTTCCAGGGGTCACGCCGGCAACGACATTTGTTCCGTACTCAAGAATCTGTGACGTGTGAAAGGTCCCTTCACCGCCGGTTATACCCTGAACAACAAGCCGGGTATCCTTATTGACTAATACGCTCATGTGTCTATGTTCTTTTCTGCGTTGATAAAGAGCCCCCCTCTCTTTATTTATTCCGCGATCCAACTGCCTCGTTGAGCGGATAGGAGAGACAATAAATTGAGGCGCCCATAAAAAAGATTGTTGAATTGTTTTGTTCGCTTTCAGGGTTCACGAAAAATCATTCGAATCCGCTTCTTGCAGACTGCCAACCGAATGCTGCCGGCTTATTTCATTGCTCCTGTCCCCCTTGAATCTCCCTTGCGATACCGAGCAGCTTTCCTTCCTCGAAAAAATCTCCAATAAGCTGAAGCCCGACTGGCAGTCCGGAACCGTCAAAACCGGCAGGGACGCTCAAAGCAGGCATTCCAGCAATGCTTGCCGGTACGGTAAATACATCGGCAAGATACATTTCCAGCGGATCGCTCACTTTATCTCCTATCCCGAAAGGAGGAAAAGGCGACGTAGGTCCTGCGATAACATCAACCTTGCCGAGTGCCTCCTGGTACCTGTTGAGAAAAATCCTCCTGACCTGCTGGGCTTTTTTATAATAGGTATCGTAATAACCGGCGGAAAGTACATAGGTGCCAAGCATAATTCTTCGCTTCACTTCGCTGCCGAAACCTTCCGTCCGTGAGTTTACGTACATCCCCCCTAAATCTTCCGCATTTTGTGAACGATAGCCGTACCTCGCCCCATCGAAACGGGCAAGATTGGAGGACGCTTCTGCAGTTGTCAGAATATAATAGGCGGCAATCGCATAATCACTTTCGGGCAGCGTGATTTCCAAAAGCTCAGCTCCGGCTTCCTGCAATTCCTCAAGACGTTCGCTGACGACAGCGGCAACTCCTTCGTCAAGATTCTCGGGGAAATATTCCTTGGGAACACCGATTTTCAATCCTTTTACCGAAACACGGTCCATTTCCTCTGCATAGTCCGGCACCACATGATGAGACGAGGTGGTATCCGCATCGTCTTTCCCCGCTACGACATTTAATACCTGGGCGGCATCGTCGCAGTTTTTCGAGAGTACACCGATCTGATCGAATGAAGAGCCAAACGCGACCAGACCGTAACGGGATATTCTGCCGTAAGTTGGCTTTAACCCGACAACATTGCAGAAACCGGCCGGCTGTCTGACGGAACCGCCTGTATCGGAACCAAGTGCAACCATTGCAAGGTCTCCCGCAACCGCAGCCGCAGAACCTCCCGAGCTTCCGCCGGGAACACGGGTCTTGTCGTAAGGATTCGGTACCGGGCCAAAAGCCGAGTTCTCGTTGGAGCTGCCCATTGCAAACTCATCCATATTGACCTTACCCAGAAAAACGGCATCCTCGGCAAGGAGCCTTTCGACGGCAGTCGCGTTGTACACCGCCGTATAATGTGACAGAATGCGCGAAGCACAGGTAAGAGACGCCCCTTCTACTGAAAGATTATCCTTGATTGCCATTGGCAAACCGAAAAGCTTTCCCGGCTTACGGCCATCCCCCAGCTTCCTGTCAAGTTCCCGGGCCCGCTCAAGAGCGCGCTCGTTAAAGACCGTTATATAGACATTCCTGTCCCGGTTTTTCAGAATCCTCTCAAGATAGTCGTGAACGACCGCTTCACAGCTGGTTTCACGATCGAGAAGTTTTTTGCGCAGGTTCTGATATGAGGAAAATCGCACTACTTTTTCAATGGAATTGTTGAAATCCGATATACCCGAAGGGGCGCGCCGCTCTCATCTCAGCGCCAATGTTTGGCTTGTATAATAATAAATAACTGTATATAATTCAATTTCATGTATTTTGACTTCCGTTGAGCATGAAGTCATGTTTTTCCGACAGCAAAACATGGCAATGATGGAATTGACGTCTACTATTTCGAATGTCAACTATGGATTTTTCTGCAGCATTCAAATCCCGCTGGTTCAAGTCTGCAATTGATCCCCAGGATGAAAAAATCAGGCATGATCTGAAAGCAGCCTGCGAACTACCCGAACATGTCGCCATCATCATGGATGGCAACGGCAGGTGGGCACGGCAAAAAGGGAAAACCCGCATTGAAGGGCACGTTGCCGGCGTCGACGCAGCACGCGATGTCGTTGAAGCCTCCGCCCAACTTGGCATACGATATCTCACCCTCTTTACCTTTTCAACGGAAAACTGGAAAAGGCCTGAAAAAGAGATCTCTTCCCTGATGCAGCTTTTAATCAAGGTATTGCAAAAAGAGGCGCAGGAACTGTACCGCAACAACGTCAGACTTCATGTCATCGGTAATATCTCGCAGCTTCCCGAAAAGGTTCGGGAAACCCTCAGGGAAACCGTTGAGCTCACAAAAGACAACACCGGACTGACACTCTGCGTCGCATTGAGTTACAGCGGAAAATGGGATATCCTGCAGGCATGCCGGGAAATTTGCAAAAAAGTAGCGGCTGGACATCTTTCTTCTGACAAGATTGACGAGCATCTTCTCGAATCGTTTCTTTCTACCAAAGGAACACCCGAGCCGGAACTGTTGATACGAACAAGCGGTGAATTCCGCATAAGCAATTTTCTTCTATGGCAAAGTGCCTATTCGGAAATATATTTCACCAATACTTACTGGCCTGATTTCCGCCGAAGCCAGCTATACGACGCAATAAGGGATTTTCAGAAGCGGGAGCGCCGCTTCGGTCTGACGAGCGAACAACTTAAAGACAACAAAGCTTTACCCAGCAGGTTATAACAACGATGTGCAATTCCATGAAACAATTACACTTTTTCCGGCGCAGTATTACCACATGCTTACTGTTTCTTTTCCTCACGGCAGTTTTCTCATCACCTGTTTCAGCAGCAACAAACAAAACACAAAAACAGGCTGCTCGCTACACCGTCTCCAACATATCGTTCAGCGGCCTGCAAACCATCAGTGAAGATGAACTCCTGAACAGTCTTCCCCTGAAAAAGGGAGATTCCATAACCATACCGGGACCTGAAATCCCCGGAGCTATTGAATACCTCTGGAAACAGAAAAAGTTCAGCGATATACAGGCTGAACAAGACATATCCGGAAAGCTGGTCGACCTGAAGTTTATCGTCAGCGAGCTTCCCCTGCTCGATCAGGTTGTTTTCGAAGGTAATGACAAATTGAAAGATAAAGAGCTTGCCGACATCGCTGCACTCTACCCCGGCAGGCACGTTAATGAACAGAGCCTGCTGACCGCAGCAAAAAAGATCGAAAGTGCCTATCAGGAAAAAGGTTATTTGCGAGCCGAGGTCAAGTACACGCTGAAACGGCTGCAGAATAACCGGGTAGCCGCTCTCTTCTCGATCGACGAGAAATCGAAGGTGATCATTGAAAAGATCCGGTTCCACGGCAATAATGCATTCAAGGACGGGAAACTCCGGGGCGTTTTCAAGGAAACCAGCCAGAACGCATGGTGGAAAACAATTTTTGGACAACCGAAACTCGATACTGAAAAATACAACCAGGACAAAAAGCTGCTTGTTGATTTTTATCGGGAAAACGGTTATCGGGATATGACCATCGTGCGGGATTCCATTTCTTACACGAAAAACCGAAAAGGACTGAATATTGATATCTTTCTCGAAGAGGGTCCTGTTTACTATATCAGAAATGTCACCTGGAACGGCAACACCAAGGACTTTGCGACAACAGACATCCTGAACACTGTTTTCGACATCAAAAAAGGTGACCGATACAATGCAAAAAAAATTCAGGAAAAGCTGAACTTTGCCAAGGATAATCGTGATGTCGCGTCACTTTACCTGGACCGCGGCTACCTCTCTTTCCGTTCGTCCCTGCAGGAACAGGTCATTCCGCCCGATTCGGTCGATCTGAACATCTCACTGCGTGAAGGGGAGCAGTTCAGACTCGGCAAAATCAATATCAAGGGCAACACGAAAACCAAGGATCACGTTATCCGGCGAGAGTTACGCACCGTTCCCGGAGACATGTTCAGCCGGAAAAATGTTGTCAGAAGCATCAGGGAAATCTCGATGCTCAACTACTTTGACCCTGAAACCACAAGGCCTGACATCCAACCGGATGAAGCAAGCAAGACGGTTGACATCACCTATAACGTCACCGAAAAGCAAACCGATACGTTCAACGCTTCTGTCGGTTACAGCGGCAACATCGGCTTTACGGGCGCACTGGGCGTAACGTTCAACAACTTCTCATTACAGGATCTTTTCAATGGAGAAGCATGGGACCCCCTGCCGCATGGAGACGGCCAGAAACTTTCCTTCCAGTGGCAGTTCGGCAACGAAGATTACCGCACGCTTTCATTATCGTTTACCGAACCCTGGGCGTTCGGCACCCCGACAGCCCTGGGCTTCTCTGTCTTTAAAACGCAGAGGAACTATGATGATGACGGAGACGACGACAATCTCCTCAGACAAACCGGAGTGTCGCTCAATATCGGCAGGCGCCTGACCTGGCCGGATGACTATTTTTCAATCAACTGGAAACTGAAATACCTGCATAGCAAAGGCGAGCTGCTGAGCTTTGTCGATTCCGAGAACCTGCCCGACAAGGCGGATGAAATCTCCATCACGCAAACCATAACAAGAAACAGCATCGACAACCCTATCTACCCACGCAGGGGCAGCAAAAACTGGATCTCGGCCCAGCTTGCCGGCGGCCCCCTGCCGGGCAGCGTTGATTTCTACAAATTTATCGGCAGCTCGAGCTGGTACTTCCATCTGGGAGGGGACTTTGTCCTGAACTTTTCGACCCAGCACGGTTACCTCGATACGTTCAGTGAGGACGACTACCTCCCGTACACCGACTCTTTCTATATGGGTGGCAGCGGCCTTTCCTCGCTGTCAACCGTTCCCTTGCGCGGTTATGACGACCGCTCTATCGGTGTTCTCAACGAAGATACCGATCTGTATACCGGACGGGTGTATTCGAAATTTACGACGGAGCTCCGCTACCCGCTGACACTTTCGCCGACTGCAAGCGTCTACGCGTTGGCATTTGTCGAAGCCGGTGACCTCTGGGGATCCGCGGAAGATATCAACTACGGCGACCTGAAAAAGTCGGCGGGGCTCGGTCTCAGACTCTACCTGCCGATCATCGGCCTTGTCGGTCTTGATTACGGATACGGATTCGATCCTGTCGCCAGCAATCCCGGCGCAGACAACCAGGGCTGGAAATTCATCTTCAGCTTTGGCCAATTTGCCCAATAACTGATAGTAGAGTGATTTTAGCAGTTTTTATTATGATTCATTATTGAAAACTTTTATCTTAAACCTATAAGTAAGTTTTTACTTTTATTATTTTTTGCAACAAGTACCTAATCTGTTCCTACGAACAAAACATGGAGAAAAAAAAAAAAAAAGCACTATCACTTTTGATGGTATTCCTGGTTGCAGTCATGTGGTCCGCCCCAGGCCTTAGCGCTGAAAAGTACGTCAGCGGTAATATCGGCATATCCTGGATGAACGACGCTGACCTGGATAGAGTCTTAGAGTACGATGATGGCAATTTGGATGTAGATGTTGACTTCAGCTCCGGGATTACCCTTCTCGGCGCACTCGGCTGCGACTACGGCGACTACCGGCTTGAAGGCGAGCTCGGCTACCAGAGAAACGACGTCGACTCAGTCAGCTTGGACGGGACTATTTACTTTGAAGGAGAAGACATTGACGTTGATGACAGTATCGACCTTGACGGTCACATTACCGTTCTCTCTCTCCTCGTGAACGGCTATTATGATATCGATCTCGGTAGCGGCGTCGAGCTTTCACCGACTGTCGGCGTTGGCGTTGCACAGGTTTCTGTGGATGATGTTAGCCTCGATGATCTCCCCGAGTGGGCTAGTGAGCTGGAAGATTATGACCTCAATATCAATGAAACCACGTTTGCGTACCAGGCCGGTATCGGTCTCGGTATTCCTGTCGCCAACCACATCATGCTCGATGCACGGTACCGCTACTTTGGAACCACGGATTTCACGATGCTTAACACCAACACCAACATCACGAGCCACAATGCTCTGCTTGGTCTGCGTGTAGGATTCTAAGTCCGGGTTGTGGGATTATGAAGGAGGCTTCACCGCCTCCTTTTTTTTTGTTTTCTTTCGGGTAAGGGATGTCTCAAAAAAAATGGTTGATAAAAACGGTAAAAACACGTAAACTTACCTTGTAAGGCAAAACATGCTCCTGCGCATGATAGTCATTCATGCTTTTCAACAACCTAACTGTAGAAAAATAATGAAAAAAGTAATTTCACTACTGGCAGTGTTCCTGGTTGCGGTCATGTGGTCTGCCGCCGGTTTCAGCGCCGACAAGTATGTCAGCGGCGCTGTCGGTATATCCTGGATGAATGATGCCGAACTGGAAGATATCGCCGGTCTTACCGATGCAACCTCGCTGGATGCAGAGCTTGATTTCAGCTCCGGGATCACCCTTCTTGGCGCTCTTGGTTGCGACTACGGCGACTACAGGGTTGAAGGTGAGCTCGGCTACCAGAGAAACGACGTCGATGCACTGAATCTGGTACTCCCTAGCGAATGGGACTGGGTAAACTTCAAAAACGACCTTTATATCACCGCTGATCTCGACGGGGATATCACCGTTCTCTCCCTGCTCATGAACGGTTACTACGATATCGCTCTTGGCGGCGGCGTCGAGCTTTCACCGACTGTCGGTGTTGGCGTCGCCCAGGTTTCCATGGGTGATGTCTCCGTAAATGGTGTCTCCTGTAATGACTGCCCGGATGGTGACGGAGTAGGTGCAATCCCACTTGAAGAGTGGGTGGAAGACCTCGACCTCAACATCCATGAGGTTACGTTTGCCTACCAGGCAGGTGTCGGGCTCGGTATCCCTCTTACGAATAACATCATGCTCGATGCACGGTACCGTTACTTTGGAACCACGGATTTCACGATGCTTGGAGTCAACACCAACATCACGAGCCACAACGGTCTGCTCGGCTTGAGAGTCATGTTTTAATCCAGAGGGGGTACGTTTTTATGAAAAAAAGGAGGCATCCCAGCCTCCTTTTTTCGTGTATGCGCCTTTATGAGCTTCCTTTGATCCGGCTGATTTCGTCACGCAGACGTGCCGCCTCTTCATAGTCCTCACGGTTAACCGCGTCATCGAGCATTTTCTGCAAATCGTTAAGCGATGACCCCACCTTGCCTGCAAGCTCCTTCGAAGCTCCCTGCTCCGTCCCCTGATCTGTAACTTCAGCCTCTTCCTGTTGCTCCTCCCTGATTCCCGCTTCATTCATAATCTCTTCAGACACAAAAATCGGAGCCCCGAACCGGACAGCTATAGCAATTGCATCGCTGGGCCTCGCATCGATCTCGTGGGTTTCACCGTGCATTTCACAGATAACTTTTGCATAAAAGGTTTCGTTATGCAGTTCATCGATAAACACCTCCTTGACACTGAGACTGAAGGTGTCGGCTATTGTCTTGAACAGGTCGTGGGTAAACGGTCTTGGCGGCTTTATGTTTTCCAGCTTTAACGCGATGGCCTGCGCCTCAAAACCACCGATAATGATCGGCAGCTTCCTCTTGCCTTCCACTTCATAAAGAATCAGTGCATATGCCCCGTTTGTATGCGGGCTGGTGGACAGCCCGAGTATATCAACCTGAAGTTTATCCATCTGAACAATTTTTTGTTCCCGCTATGACTGCAATCTGGAAAGGCCATAGCTTCACCAAACAAAATCAACTAACAATTAAACCGCATAAATCATTTCACACGAAGAAAACCGGAAAGCGCTCTTTCAAGTTGAGGAAGCACCTTGGCAATATCTCCGACAATCCCGTAATCCGCAGACTTGAAAAGAGGCGCATCCCTGTCACGGTTTATTGCAACAACTGTTTCGGCACCGGCAATACCTGCCAAATGCTGGGGTGCGCCCGAGATGCCGCATGCGATGTAAAGTCTGGGGGCAACGCTTTTCCCTGTCTGGCCAATCTGGTCGGAGTGCGGACGCCACCCCTCATCCACCGCCGACCGACTTGCACCTACAGCCCCGCCGAGAACAGTTGCCAGGGACTCGAGCATGGCAAAGTTTTCACTCCCCCCAACCCCTCTTCCGCCAGCAACGATAATATCCGTTTCGGCAATATCTTTTCTACCTGTATGATAAACAATTTCCTTCAGAAGAGGATTACATTCCAAAACGCATCCTCTTTCATCGCCGACAATGTCAACGGCGTTTTCGGCGGGCCTCCCGAAGAAACGCAGCCTTGGAGCCAGGCTGTAGACCGTCCGTTTCTTCAATCCCTGAATCACGGCAGAAACAGTACCCGAATACATTGTCGTCTCCGCTTTCAGCACGCCGGTTCCATCCGCATCCACAACACAATCGGATGCAAGAGCTGCATCCAGGCGCATCGCAATACGCGGGGCAAGGTCTCTGCCCATTGCAGTATTTGCCAGAAAAACATGTTCAGCGCCAGTACGGCCGACCATTTCTACGATTGTTTCAGCATAGCACTGCGGACAATAATTTTGAAAAGCTTTGTCCTTCAGTGTGTACACCCGGCCTTTTCCCGTGCATCTGCGCTTGATGCGGTCCCTGTCGGCATCTCCCATCACCAAACCGCAAACATCCGCGTCTCCCGAGACTTCAGCCAAATGCTGAACAGTTCGCCATACATCGACCGAAGCATCCTTGACTCCCCCCTGTCTTTGTTCGAGTATCACAAAAAAACCCATTATCTACACTACCCCCCTCTCTTCATGCAGCGCCTTGACAAGCTCTTCTGCGGTGTCGAAAAATCTGCAGTTTCTTTCATGGTTTATGGCCGAAAAGTCCCGGTACAAAACAGACGGCGGCTCTTCAACGGAACCGTCGATATGTAATACCGTCTGTTTCCGGGCTTTCATGACCGCCTTGATGCTTGTTTTCCTCGGCACATTCAAGCCTTTTTCGGTCGTTATCACGGCTGGCGGGAAAAGCAAAAACTCCTCAACACCCCCTTCTATTTCACGCCACACGCGTAACGCATCACTCTGCATTGACAGTTTTGTCACGGCGCTGAGAGCTGCTGCGCCTAGCATTTCAGCAAGCATGAGCGGAACCTGGGCACGGTTACAATCCGAGGATTCCCTGCCGCAGAAAACAAGATCGGGAAGCCCGCCGTAATGCGACCGGATCGCCTTGTTGAGGCTTGCAGCTACGGAACGGGAGTCCTCACTGCTCCCGCCTTCTACCAGGCAGGCATGGTCAGCCCCCATTGCCAGAGCTCTGCGGAGAATGTCATAACGCGTTTTTTCTCCGGCAGAAAAAGCCGTTACCATGACACCGGCGCGCTGCGTTTTCAATCTGACGGCCTCTTCCAAGGCATATTCGTCATAAGGGTTAAGCACCATGTTGAGATAGCCGGTATCAATGACAGCATCCTTGACCTCTATCCTCGAAGCCGTATCAGGCACCTGATTGATGCAAACAGCAATATTCATGAATTTCGTCGTTTGTTATGCCCTATCTCTTCCTCGAACAAAAAAAGTATTTTACATTATTTTATAACGTTATTGCTGATAATCCAAAAAAACCCGTTAAACCGGCGTGGTCCATGACAGACAATCCCAGACGCGATTTTCTGAAACGCTCGCTGCAGGCCGGAGCTGCATCGCTTGCATTGAGTACCCCTCTCTTCAACACAGGGTGCAGCAAACCATCTTCAGCACCCTCGGATATCCCTGCAATACACACAGGCAAGAAATTCCAGTGGAAAATGCTTACCACATGGTCGCCGACAATGCCTGTTGTCCAGGAAGGTCCGAAACTGTTCGCTCAATGGGTCAAGGAAATGTCGAGAGGAAACCTTGAAATCCAGGTCTATGGAGGGGGAGAGCTGGTCCCGGCACTCGAAGCGTTTGACGCTGTCAGTCAGGGCACTGCCGAAATCGGCCATGGCGCATCCTACTACTGGGCCGGCAAGGTTCCCGCGGCACAGTTTTTTGCGGCCGTTCCATTCGGCATGAACCCGCAGCAGGCGAACGCCTGGATTATAAGCGGCGGAGGACTCGAACTGTGGGAAGAGGTGTATGCCCCTTTCAATCTGATCCCTCTGCCGGGCGGAAATACAGCTATGCAGATGGGCGGCTGGTTCAATAAGGAAATCAATTCCGTCAGTGACCTCAAAGGCCTCAAAATGAGAATACCGGGACTGGGAGGCAAAGTTATTTCCAAAGCCGGAGGCTCTGCAATACTGTCGGCAGGCGGCGAGATCTACACAAACCTTGAACGAGGCGTCATCGATGCAACCGAATGGATAGGTCCTTACCATGACTATATAGAGGGTTTTTACAAAGTAGCACGCTACTACTATTACCCCGGCTGGCATGAGCCCGGCACAAATCTGGAGTTCTTTATCAACAAGCATGCTTTCTCGAAACTATCCTCGGATTTGCAGCAGATTGTCCGTAATGCCGCAGCACGGGTACATCACTGGATGCTTTGTGAGTTTGAGTCCCAGAACAATATCTACCTTCAGAAACTTGTCAATGAAGAAAATGTCGATCTGAGACCGTTTCCTGACGAAGTGCTCGAACAGCTGCGATCCTATTCTGCCGAGGTAATCGAGGAGGTTGTTTTGAACGACGCTCAGAGCAAAAAGATTTACGATGCGTACGCTTCTTTCCGTACCCAGATAACGCCATGGGCGGATATTTCGGAAAAAATCTACTACACAAAAAATTTGTAAGCTGAAACGTATCTGTATTTCTCAGGCACCACCGTTTTTTTGCCTGCCAGCTGAAGTCTGATGACTGAAAACTATCTTCCCGACAAGACTTCCGGCAGCCAGGTAACCAGCTCCGGGAATAGAATAATCAGCGCCAGCATCAACAGTTGAATACTGATAAAGGGTATGATCCCGCGGTAGAGATGACCGGTAGTTACTTCTTTCGGAGCAACGCCTTTGAGGTAGAAAAGGGAAAACCCGAAAGGCGGGGTCAGGAAAGAAGCCTGGAGGTTCATTGCGAGCAGTACTCCTACCCATAAAAGATCCACACCGAAAGCCACGAATATCGGTGCCACGACAGGCACGACAATGAAAATGATCTCTATGAAATCAATGAAAAAGCCGGCAATAAACACCCCTATCATGACGATAGCCAGGAAAAGCTCGGGTTGAAAATTCGCCTGAACAATCATCTCCGAAAGATAGCGGTCGCCATGCATACCCCTGAACACAAGGGTGAATGCACTTGCTCCGACAAGAATAATAAACACCATCGAGGTCAGCCATGTCGTCTCCCGCATCACTCCTCGTAAAACATCAAGGGAAAGTTTGCGCTGAAACAATGTCAATAGTAACGCCCCGAAAGCACCTATCGCTGCGGCCTCCGTCGGCGAAGCGATCCCGGCAAAAATGGAACCGAGAACTGCGACAATCAACACGAAAGGAATAACGAATGCCTCAATAATGGTTTTCCAGGGACTTCCCCCTTTAAACGCGCGGATTTCCGCAACAGGAATCGCAGGCATCAGTTTCGGGCGTAATATACCAAGCCCGACGATATAGAGCAGGTAGAGCGTCACGAGCACAAAACCGGGGACCATTGCACCGATAAACATGTCCCCTACCGACACATTGAGTATGCTGCCAAGCAGGACCAGTACAATACTTGGTGGAATGATCTGGCCGAGGGTACCCGAAGCGGCAATCGTTCCGGTAGCAAGCTCCGGGTCATACCCCCTTTTAAGCATTGCAGGCAGGCTCATCAGCCCCATGGTCACGACGGTTGCTCCGACAATGCCTGTTGACGCGGCAAGCAATGCCCCGACGATAACAACGGAGACTGCCAGCCCTCCGCGGAAGCGGCCGAAAAGCATTCCCATCGTCTCCAGCAGTTTCTCGGCTATTCCCGATTTTTCAAGCATCACGCCCATGAAAATAAACAGAGGAACGGCCAAAAGCACATAGTTCGTCATCGTTCCCCATATCCTCAACGGCAGTAAAGCAAAAAAATCCATGCCAAACGCCAAAACGCCGAAGATGACCGAAACGCCCCCAAGGGTCAGGGCAACCGGGTATCCAAGCAGCAGCAGAAGAAACACTGCGGCAAACATGACAAAGGGAAGCATCTCCATAACCAACTACTCCGTATCCGGTTTATCAGCCATGACAAGAACGGAGCGAAAAATCTCGGCAACCCCTTGAACCAGAAACAGCACGAAACCTACAGGAATAGCGGCTTTCAGCACATACCTGTAAGGAAGCCCTCCCGGATCGGGTGATGACTCGAAAATGAAAAACGAGCTGCTCACAAACGACCATGACGCAAACACGACAACCGCTGTAAAGGGAAGAAGAAAAAGCACCCCGCCGACAATGTTCACCAGCGCACGCTGCTTTTCGGTCAACCGGACATAGAAAATATCGACCCGGACATGCTTGTTGTGTTTCAGTGTATAGGCTGCGGCAAGTAAAAACAGCAGGGAAAAAATATGCCATTCAAGTTCCTGAACGGCAACGCTGCTCGATGAAAGCACGTAGCGCGTGAAAACATCATAGACAACGACAAGAACCAGCAGAAGCGCCAGCCAGCTCACGCCCCTGCCCGTGCGCTCGGTAAGGGCATCGATTGTACGGATATATGCTTTGAGAAACCGCACTGTCTGATGCAGAATTTAAAGGGTATCACAAAAAAAGCCGCGTAAAGCGGCCCGAAAAATACCATGTGCCCGAGAGGAGATTCGAACTCCTACACCTTTCGGCGCTACCCCCTCAAGATAGTGTGTCTACCAATTCCACCACTCGGGCCTTACAAAAAACGGCACCCTGTCACCTGTACCGCCTTTGTGAGAATAGAAGGACTCGAACCTTCGACCCACTGCTTAAAAGGCAGTTGCTCTACCAACTGAGCTATATTCTCAACCGAACTCCTTTATAAAACAAAAACCTGTCCCGCCAGAGCTACTTGTTCTGGTATCTCAAGCGCTTCTTATGACGGTTCTTGCGGCGCATTTTCTTGCGCTTGTGCACCGCCATCTTATGACGTTTTCTTTTCTTTCCGCAAGGCATATACGAAAGACTTTACTCGTGTTTTAAAGGCCAACAATATACGGTCTCGGGTTATAAAATACAAACATCGCATTGAAAAAGGGGCACCGGAAAGCCGGAAGCAAAAAAAAGTTACAATATTATGCCGTAACATGAAAGGGCCAAAACCAACGCGAAAGGATTCCGCAAATACGCTCCCGCCCTCTGCTCCTCTCAATGATGTCCTGAGCTTGCCTACTGCCGGCTGATTCCTCAGGCGTTCATATACTTGAAAAATTCTTTGTTGTCCTTTGTTTCGACAATCTTTTCCCGCATGAATTCCATGCACTCGATCGGGTTCTTGTCGGCAAGATATTTACGCAAAAGCCAGGTTCTCGAAAGCTCTTCCTGGGAAAACAGCAATTCCTCCTTTCTGGTACCGGAACGCAGAATATCTATTGCCGGGAAAATGCGTCGTTCAGAAAGACGCCTGTCGAGAACAAGCTCCATGTTTCCCGTTCCCTTGAACTCCTCGAAAATAACATCATCCATCCTTGACCCTGTATCGACAAGTGCTGTGGCGATGATGGTGAGGCTGCCGCCTTCCTCAATGTTTCTCGCCGCACCGAAAAACCTCTTCGGCTTCGTCAATGCGTTTGCATCGATACCTCCCGAAAGAATCTTGCCCGAATGAGGAATAATGGTATTATGCGCCCTCGCAAGGCGGGTTATCGAGTCCAGCAGGATAACAACATCCGTTCCAACTTCAACAAGACGTTTTGCTTTCTCAAGAACCATATCCGCAACCTGTACATGGCGTTCGGGGTCTTCATCAAATGTCGAACTAACCACCTCCGCCGGAACGCTTCTTTCCATGTCGGTTACCTCTTCAGGACGTTCGTCAATCAGCAGAACGATGAGGTATACTTCCGGATGGTTTTTAATGATAGCATTTGCAACCGTTTGCAGGAGCATCGTTTTACCGGTTTTCGGTTGCGCAACAATCAATCCCCTTTGTCCTTTCCCTATAGGAGTGAAAATATCCATAATCCTTCCGCAATAATCGTTCTGTACGGTTTCCAGTCTCAGTCGATCACGCGGAAACAGGGGGGTAAGGTTGTCGAAAAACGGCCGTTCCCTGGTAATCTCGGGATCCTTGCCGTCAATCGTATTTATTTTCAGCAGCGCAAAAAATCTCTCGCCCTCTTTCGGCGCACGAACCTGCCCGGATACGGTGTCACCGGTCCTCATGTTGAAACGCTTGATCTGGGAAGGTGAAACATAAATATCGTCAGGAGACGACAGGTAGTTGTAGTTGGCTGACCGAAGGAAACCGTATCCTTCAGGAATGACCTGAAGCACTCCGGTATTGACCATGACCTGGCCGTTTTCAGCACTGCTCCCCTTCTGGGACTGTGCCTCGATAATTTTGTATATCAGTTCTTCTTTTCGCAAGCCTGCTGTAACAACACCTATCTCTTTTGCTAAAGCATTCAACTCGTGAACCTTTTTTTTCTGGAGCATGTTGATGTCCAGACCTTTAGTAGCTGAATTGTTCGACATTATGATTTGTTCATCTCTTGTTATGGTTACAAAAACACAAGGCTTGCCAGAAGCAGGCAGGTGCTCTGGAATAAAAACTGGATATTAGCCATGCAAACCATGCATAAATGAGCGGTACTCATGGAAAAAAGTGCTGCGATGTGCAATGAAAGCTTGAAAAGAAGCTATAGACGGAAGTTGTATCGTTGATAATAGGCCCTGACGAATGACTGAACCATCTGACGGCCACAACCCTGAAACACGGAAGCTTGATAGCTGGAGCATGTAATGCTTCAATATAAAATTTTTCCTAAAAAAAGCAGTCTGTATCTCTTTTAAGTAACCCGTGACTCGCGACAAATCACCTTCCCTCTTGAGTCATTATGCTCCCTGTGAAATCCAAACATCCATTTCACGGGGTTGATCCGGCATCCATAAGACATGACATTTCAATACCGGCTGCGGATTCCCTTGCTTGACGCGGAAATGATGAAGGAAAACAATCTCATATAAGGACTCAACCGTCCAACAGCCGCAATACTTCTCCTGCCAAATAAAATGAACCGGTAATCAGAACAAGATCATCCTCTCCTGCCAGGCTGTCGGCAACATCGAGCGCTTCACGAACCGTTGCCGTAACCGTGACCCGAAAACCCTCGTTCCTGCACAAATCACCGAGATCTTCAGCCCTCATTGCTCTTTCAGAAAGAAGATCAACGGTAATGATGTCAGACGTCAGCGCCCTCAAGTGCCGGACAATGTCGCCCGACTCTTTGTCGCGGACAAGCCCGAGCACAACAAAAACCTTTCGGTATGCCTCCCGTAAACCCAAAAGGGTTTGTACGCTTTTTTCGATGCCATCCGGATTATGTGAGACATCGAGCAGCACATCCGGCCGGCGGGATAAACGTTCAAGCCTGGCCCGATAACCAAACGTACGCATCGATAACAGCCCCTGCCTGATCGCAGGTTCATCTATCCCCATCTCTCTTGCAGCCAGCGCAGCAAGCGAAAGGTTCGATACATGGAAATCGCCGGTAACCGGAGCTTCTAAATTCTTTATGTTCCCGTCGGACGTTCTCAGTGAAAATTCGAGTTTACCAACCTTGACCGAATGCACAACACATTCAGCCATACCCTGAAGCGTCGAGACTTTTGCCCCGACAGCATCAGCCCGATCAAAAATCACCCTGAGCGCTGCCTGATCCCGAACTGCCGTATAGACCCTTGCCCCTTTTTTAATGATGGCTGCTTTCTCGGCTGCTATCTCGGCAACCGTTTCGCCGAGCCAGCCTGTATGATCCCTGCTTATGCTCGGTATGATGACGTAATCGGCATCGACCACATTTGTAGCGTCAAGCCTGCCGCCCATACCTGTCTCAATAACGGAAACTTCGGTTTGTCCGGCACTGAAACACATAAATGCCATTGCCGTCGCGGCCTCGAAAAACGTAACTTTACCGGCGATAATATCACTTTTGAGTACTGTACAGTATTCGGCAACCCGTGATTCGGAAATCATGTCCCCGTTGATGCGCACACGCTCGGTATACGATACAAGGTGTGGAGACGTATACAGTCCCGTTCTATAGCCTGCGGCACTGCAGATTGCAGCCAGCGCGCAGGCAACGGCTCCTTTTCCGTTCGTACCGGCAATATGAACAACCCTCCCCAAACGTTTCTGCGGCTCGCCTGCCGCATGCAAAAGCTTTTCGATCCTCTCCAGTCCGGGCTTCATCCCGAACCTGTGCAGAGGAAAAAGAAAATCAATTGCTTCCTGATAATTCACTCACCTGTGTCTATGATTTTCTGAAAAGCGGCTTACGGAGTTCGAATGGCAAGCAGTGATTCCTTCACCAGATCTTCAACTTGAGGGTTTTCAAGTTTTGCCTGTGATGCAACAACCGCTTTGAGAGCAACATGTCTCGAAAAGCCAAGCGTCACCAGCGCACCGAGTGCATCGTCACGTACGGAGCTGTCCGATACTTTTGCAGACTGTTTTGCTTTGCCCGGGGGCTGCAGCTTCAGTATTCTGTCCCTCAGCTCAAGCACGATCCTCGCTGCGGTTTTTTTCCCTACACCGGAAATTTCAAAAAGCCTCTCCGGCATGTTAGAAACGATCGCCTCCTGTATTTCCTGAACCTGCAAACCGGAAAGAATAGCGAGCGCAAGTTTCGGCCCGACACCTGAAATAGAAAGCAACAACCTGAAAAGCTGGCGTTCCTCTTCATCAACAAAGCCATAAAGCTGCATCAGGTCTTCCTTGACGTAGAGATGTACCAGAACCAATACCCGCTCTCCGGGTTCAGGGAGTTGATGATAGGTGGCGGCAGAAATAAGCAGACGATACCCTACACCGGCAACGTCGATAACAGCTTCATCCCGAGAAGCTTCGACCAGCTCACCATGAAAATATGCAAACATGAAAGTATCTATGGACCCGGACAGCTCTCTGCCTGACGTGCAGGCACGAAAAAGCTCCGAATTTCACAAAAGAAGAATCATAATGCGCACAAAGAGGGGGCGTACGAATCTCGCTACTCTGCCTTCACATACCTGTTCAGCATCTTCGAAAGTTGAGATTTTTTCCGTGATGCCTTGTTAGGGTGAATGTAGCGCTTGACTCCCAGTCTGTCAAGTTTCTGAACGGCCGAACGATATGCAGCTTCAACCTCTCCTTTTTCAGCATTGGCATCTATCAGCTTCTGAACATTTTTCAAGAGCACTTTCAGCTCTTTCTTTCTTGCTCTGTTTCTTTCGTTGCGCCGCGCAGACTGGCGGAGCCTTTTTTCAGCTGATTTGTGTAGTGGCATAAAACGTAACTCTTATAAGCTGTTGTTGCAATAGCGGGACTCATCGAATAGCCATAACATAAACGCAAAGAAAGGCTTTTTGCAGCAAGGCGATCCTGTGAAACCCCTCATATCAATTTTTAGATGAAAGGCTTTAAATATATAAAACCGCTTGCTTATTCCAAAAGCTTAATCTCCTTTTCATTTTTTCAGGCCTGCGCTTGTCCCCGCCTTTACAAGTGCCGCTCAACCGAGCAGTCATGGCGTGTGGTGCAAATTAACAGCGGCACCCTTAACAGACTTTTCACTATATTGCCTCAATTTTCGCCGCCAGCCACATCAAATGCACTCAGTACATCAACCAGCAGAATCGGAAAAAAAATAAATAAATAACAAAAGGCGCCCTCCACAAACAAGACATATATTCCTCATGAGCCTTATGATCAGTGTTTCCGGCATCCGGGGTATCGTCGGCAAAAGCCTCACACCTGCGGACCTTGTAACGTTTGCACAGGCTTTTGCAACGTGGCTGTCTTCCCGGAGCAACAGCGAAACACCAGCAGGACTTGATCCGAATAATCCTAAAATCGTTATCGGAAGGGATACACGTCCGACAGGAAACGCTATTCGAACCCTTGTCAGCAGTGCAATGGCTCTATGCGGCTGTCGTGTCATCGACCTCGGCATAGCAACAACCCCAACTGTGGAAATTGCCACTGCCGCGGAAAAGGCTGACGGCGGAATAATTATCACCGCATCACACAACCCCGTTGAATGGAACGCACTGAAGCTGCTCGACAGCAAAGGAGAGTTCCTCGATGAAAGTGCAGTCCGGCAGCTGCTCGACATCTCCAGAAAACAGCAGTTTGCTCTTGCCGACTGGGAACATGTCGGCCTGCTGGAGCACAACCATGGTTATGACCGGGAACATATCAGGCGAATCCTTGCATTACCCTTCGTTGACACGAAGAAAATCGCCGCACAGCACTTCAGGATTCTCATTGATGCCGTTGAAGGTGCCGGCTCATTGATCGTCCCCGAACTGTGCAAGCAGCTTGGCGTCGAAGAGATCGAGACCATATTCTGCAACGGCACCGGACTTTTTCCCAGAAACCCGGAACCTGTTGCAGAGCATCTCACCCCAACCATTGAAGCGTTGAAGGAAAAACAGTGTGATCTGGCAGTTGTCGTAGATCCCGATGTGGACCGTTTGGCACTGATATGTGAGGACGGCTCGCTTTTCGGCGAAGAGTATTCTCTGGTTGCTTGTGCCGATTTTTATCTGCGGCACAAGCAAGGGCCTGTCGCAAATAACCTCTCGAGCAGCCGGGCGCTTCGTGATATAGCCGAAAAGCACGGCCAGACATGCTACAGTGCTAAAGTCGGCGAAGCAAATGTCGTTGCCTTGATGAAAGAAAAAGGAGCCGTTATCGGTGGCGAAGGCAATGGAGGAATCATTCTTCCCGAATTGCATTACGGAAGGGATGCTCTCGCAGGTATTGCGCTCATGCTTCAGGCATTCACAGATTGGCGGGAAAAGAATCCGGAAAACAAAACGCTTTCGGGTTTCAGAAAACAGTTCCCGGATTATTTTATGGCAAAACAAAAGGTCCGACTTGCCCGCAAACCGGAAAACCTTCAGGACATGCTGTCGACAATTGCATCAGCCTATTCCGAAGCTTCCGTCAATATGCAGGACGGCATGAAACTGGATTTTTCCGAAGAGTGGGTACACGTGAGACCATCAAACACCGAACCTGTTCTTAGAATATACACGGAGGCCAAAAGCATCGAACGAGCAGAAACGCTTGCCGAAACATTCCGCCGGGAGATCGAATCAAGAATCGGTACCTTATGACAACACGAGAGCGCAGTGTATGAACGACGGGCACGATACGAAAAGAGGGTTTCAGCAGCAGAAAGACGAACTTCTTTCGACCGGCAGCAAAAAATCCGCTGACCGTTACATCATCTCACGGCTGCTGTCATACGTCAAGCCATATAAACACCTGCTTTTCTGGGCAATTCTCATAACTTTTGCGGGCTCGATCCTCGGGCCGCTGAGGCCCTATATTACCAAGCTGGCAATTGACGATTACATCGCAAAGGGCAATATCAACGGACTTGCCCTTATCAGCCTTGTGCTGCTCGGAATAATACTGCTGGATGGTTTTAAGCAGTACGCTGCGACGTATCTTACCCAGCTTATCGGTCAGAAAGCCATTCTCAATCTGCGAATGGATATTTTCCGTCACCTGCAGAAACTTTCTATACGGTTTTACGACCGAAACCCGGCAGGCAGACTGATCACAAGGGCGACCAACGATGTCGAAGCGCTGAACGAGATGCTCTCAAGCGGCATCGTGACGATTATCGGCGATATCATGCAGCTTTTGTTTATCGTCGTCCTCATGTTTTTTATAGACTGGGAACTGACGCTGATCGTTCTGAGCATTCTCCCCCTGATGATCTATGCTACGCTTACTTTCAAGAGCAAGGTTCGCAAGGCCTTTCAGGAGGTGAGGGGACATCTTGCAAAGCTCAATTCGTTTTTTCAGGAACACATCTCGGGCATAAACATCGTCCAGCTCTTCGACCGGGGCGAGAGTGAATACAAAAAACATGTCGCCATCAACAAGGAATACAGGGATGCCAATATCAGAACGATTTTTTATTTTTCGGTATACTTCCCGCTCATCGATCTGCTCAGCTCGATAGCAGCCGGGCTTGTCATCTGGTACAGCGGCGTGCGCATGCTGAAAGGGGATATTACTCTCGGGGTTGTCATCTCTTTTGTCCAGTACATCTGGCTTTTTTTCCGTCCTCTTCAACACCTTTCCGACCGATTCAATATCCTCCAAACTGCTCTGGCAAGCTCAGACAGAATCTTCAGGCTGCTCGATGAAAAAGATATCGTTGAAGAACCCGAGAACCCTCGAATGCTTGAGTCTTTCCGGGACGAAATCGTCTTTACCAACGTCTGGTTCGCCTACAATAACGATAACTGGATACTCAAAAATATCTCCTTCAGGGTAAAACGGGGAGAAAAAGTCGCCATTGTAGGCTCGACAGGCAGCGGCAAAACAACCATCATCAACGTTCTTTCGAAGCTGTATGGTCAACGGAAAGGCTCAATTACGATTGACGGAACAGAACTGTCACAAATACCCGAACAATCGCTCCGAAAGGTTGTGGGCGTCGTTATGCAGGACGTTTTTCTGTTTTCGGGCACCATAAAGGCAAACCTCTCGTTCGGCAAACCCGGCGTATCCGATGAAGAAATCCGTCATGCCGCAAAAACTGTCGGCGCAGATCGTTTTATCGAACAACTGCCCGGCGGCTATGAGTATCATGTTAATGAAAACGGAGCAGGGCTTTCGGCGGGACAGAAACAGCTTATTGCTTTTGTGCGTGCCCTTCTTTACAATCCGGAAATACTTGTTCTCGACGAAGCAACCAGTTCGGTTGATACCGAAACAGAACAGCTCATAGAGGCAGCAACAGCAAATCTCATGAAAAACCGTACTTCGATTATCATCGCTCACCGCCTGTCGACAGTGCAGCATGCCGACAGGATTATCGTCATGCATAAAGGCGCCATCAAGGAAATCGGCTCCCATCAACAGCTGCTTGCGGAAAAAGGTCTTTACTACAAACTCTATCTCCTCCAGCATCCCGAGAAGATACACCTGCGGACGGGGTAGTATATCAGTTGGCAGTTTTTTTGTTGAACTGTTGATGTGTTGAGCTGTTGAGATGTAATTGCGTGCACAGTGTACACTTGTCAAGTGCTTCGCTTACCGGTAAATGAGAGAGCCAAGAAAACAGTAATCAACCGATGAACGCTTCTAAAAATCGTTGTGAGCGGCCTGAGTACGAGACGGACGGAGCGCGCAGAAACCGGAGTGTAGACAAAGTACACGAGGATTCCGAGCATCGGTCAACGCGGCAATCAAGCTGCACAGCAGGTTTTCAGAGGTTCCTTAAAGGCTGCTGTCGCGGAGCACCTGCACCGGCTCAAGTTTTGCAGCTCTCGTCGAAGGAATGGTTGCCGCTATGGTGCTTATGAGAACCGTCAGAAAAATCACGAACAAAAAATAAAGCGGATTCCATGACATACTAAAACCGGTTTTCGTTAACGGTCCTTGCGATGCTTCCACCGGAATATTTGCGAGAAAACTGATTGATCCCGTTGCCAGAACGCCGCCGGCAAGGGCTCCAGCAAAACCGACGAAAAAACCTTCGAGAATAAACATGCCGACAAGAGCGCCTGCCGAAAAGCCGTAGGATTTCATAATCGCTATGTCACGGCTTTTTTCAAAAACTGTCGTTACCAGGATATTCGCTACTCCAAAACCGGAAACCACACCTACAAAAGCAACAAGAGAAAAAACAATGTAGCCGATACGGTTGAACAGGGAAAGAACACTGGCGTTTTCTTCCTGCCATGTAACACAATTATAACCGGTAACCCGCTCAAGCCCGGCTGCAAGCCGCTCATTGACCAGAGGATCCGCAACCTTGAGCCCCACCCCGGAAACCTTGCCCGCCGGAAGGTTTTCAAGAATCTGTCCGAACTTCAGCGATACAAAAACCGTATTATCAACTGCGTTCACGCCGGAGAAAAAAATACCGGCCACCTTGCATTGACGCGTCGGGCCCGATACCGGCACGACAGTCACTTCGTCATGCAATTCGAGTCCCATATCCACAGCCACCGTTCTCCCAACAAGAAGAGCGTTTGGTGTTTTCTCGAAAAACGCAAGATCACCTGCAGTCAGTCGGTCCTCAATGCCGCTGATTGCGTTTTCCTGCTCTATCACCACCCCTTTCATGGATATCGGCTCGTTTTTGCTGCCTTTTACCACAATCACCCTCGACTCAACATACGGTGATACAGCAACAACCTCTTCGGCATAGTTTTCCGAATCCAGAATGCTCAGAATCTGTCGATAGTTGCGTACCTCTTTACGCTCCTCTTTTTGTATATTCTCATCGACAAAAGCATGGCGCAACAATTCGGAATCGCTCAGAAGGTCAACCGGTAGAGACTCGACTGGCTCTCCCTTGATCGTTATATGCGGCGCAACATCGACAATCGTTTCAACAAAAGAATCCAGAAGACCTCTTGTCAGTGAAATAGTTGTAATCAGGACCATGGTACTGACTGCAACGCCGGCAATAGTGGTCAGCGTCTGTCTTTTGCGTCCAAGCAGGTGACGTAACCCTATAGAAAGCAGGGTTCCGAACATGGATCAGGATGGTTTTAAGGATATATTATTACATTGTAAGTTATATATTTTATACCGCTACGGCACGAAGAAACTGTTATTATCACCAGAAAACAGGATGAACGAATCCACAACCATAACGGTTGACCGCAAGCAGAGTCACGTTGAAACCTGCCTTAACAAGAACGTTGGGTTCGACAGCAAAACAACCGGTTTCGAACAGTACGAGTTTACACACAACGCTGCCCCGGAAATAAATCACAGTGAAATAGATCTTTCTACAAGCCTTTTCGGCTGCCGGATATCGTATCCTTTCATGATATCCTCCATGACCGGCGGATACGACAAAGCCGAGCACCTGAACCGCTCATTTGCTGAAACTGCTCAAAAGCTGAATATTCCTCTTGGAGTAGGAAGCATGCGCCAGGCACTTGAAAACTCGTCATACAGAGAGAGCTTCCGTGTTGTTCGTCATGTTGCCCCATCCGTTCCCGTGCTGGCAAACATCGGAGCACCCGAGGTGGCAAAAGGCCTTACAGATCAGGAACTCGGGCTCCTTGTCGACATTGTTCGTGCAGACGGACTGATTATCCACCTCAACCCTGCACAGGAGCTTTTCCAGCCCGAGGGAAATACCAATTTCAAAAACTTTCTCGAAGAACTGCAGCAACTTGTACGAACCCTAAAAGTCCCGGTTATAGCTAAAGAGGTCGGCTGCGGCATTTCGCCCGGAACCGCCGCCGCCCTCGCCGATGCCGGTGTTCAAATCATCGATGTTGCCGGAGCAGGAGGAATCAGTTGGCAAAAAGTTGAGGAAGAACGGTATCTGCAAAAGTTTCAGCATGAAAACCGGTTCAGCCCTTCCGCACTTGGCGAACTGCTCAACTGGGGTATACCGACGAGCCGGTGCCTTACCGATATTGCGGCACTTAAAAAGAACAAGCGGGAATACCGGCATATCGGGGTCATTGCATCGGGAGGCATTTCCAACGGCATCGATATTGCAAAAGCAATTGCACTTGGAGCCGACCTCTGTGCGTCTGCCGGCATGATGCTCAAAGCTCTCCATGATTGCCGGCTTGAAGAAACCATTGTAACCTGGATGAACGATCTCAGGGCGGTAATGTTTCTCACGGGAGCCAAAGACATACAACAGTTGCAGCAAACCCCTATTTCATCAAAAAAAGAATAGTGCCGTAATGAATATCAGTGTAACCATTGAACAGGTTGAACAAAAATACCAGCAGTACTACAAACGCATCAACGATGCACTCGGCAACTGTCTTACAAAAAAATCTCCCGAAAGCCTTTATGCGCCAGCCCGGTATATTCTGGCCGGCAAGGGAAAAAGAATCCGCCCGTTTCTTACGCTTCTTGCCTGTGAAGCCGTATGTGGGTCGAGTTCGAATGCACTGAATACCGCCCTTGCCATCGAGATTCTCCACAATTTCACACTGGTGCACGACGATATCATGGACCAGGCAGAACTGCGTCACGGAAGACCGACAATTCATAAAAAATGGGATACCACTGCTGCCATTTTATCGGGCGATATGATGATGGCGTTCGCCTACGAGTGTGCCTTGCAGACAAAAACCTCCCGGCATGACGAACTCGTCCATATTCTCAACGAAGCAAATATAACCATTTGTGAAGGACAGGCGATTGACATGGAGCTTGAACAACGTCAAGATGCCACTATCGCCGACTATCTCGATATGATTGCAAAAAAAACCGGCCGACTTATTTCCGCCTCGCTCGAGACAGGTGGAATCGTCGGTGATGCCGACCCTGAACAGCTTGAAAGGCTCGTTACCTTTGGCAACAAAATCGGACGAGCGTTTCAGGTACAGGACGATTACCTTGATATCATGGCCATGGACGGTAAATCCGGAAAGGTACCGGGAGGAGATGTGATCAACGGTAAAAAGACCTACCTGCTTCTCCGTTCTCTTGATCTGACAACCGGAGCAGAACGGCAGTTGCTCCAGTCCGTTATCGATAACAATGGCATTTCACCTGACCGGGTACCTGAAATCAGAGAAATTTATGAACAATGCGGGGTGCTCGGCGAGACAAGACACCTTATCAATACGGACACGGAAGAAGCACTTTCTGCTATCGACAGCTTACCTTACGAAGAAGGCAGGGAATATCTCAAAGGCTTCGCTCTCAAACTTATGAAGCGTGATTTCTGACGCAATTGTTCTTCTTGTCCTGTCACAGATTCCAGGATTGGGTCCGGCAAGAATAAACACGCTCCGAAAACATATCGGCTGCTCTTTTGCACTTTTCGATACCCCGACAGAAGATTTGGCCCGTGTTCCGGGTATAGGCTTGAAGCTGGCCGAGACGATGACCGGATTCCTTCGTAATTCCCGTACCCTTGAAACGGCAAAACAGTCGGCCGAACGACAGCTTTCCCTCCTGGATCGCTATGGCGCAGCCCTCATTACTATCGACGACCCCTTGTATCCTCCTCTTCTCAGGGAAATCTTCGATCCTCCACCCTACCTTTTCGTCAGGGGCACCATAAAACCTGCGCACGCCCCTTGTGTTTCAGTGGTCGGCACAAGAAAAGCAACCCAATACGGCAGGAAAGCCGTCGAACATATATGTCGTGACCTTGTAACCGAAGGTTTCACCATTGTCAGCGGACTGGCCTACGGAATTGATATGGCAGCCCACAAAACAGCACTTGAACATAATGGTCAAACCATTGCCTTTCTTGCGGGAGGGGTAGACAACCCTCATACTGACCCTGCAGGCAAAATCTGGCCCCGCATCATCGAACAGGGGGCAATTGTATCCGAGGAATGGCTGGAAAGCAGCATTATACCTGCTAAATTCCCAAAAAGAAATCGCCTTATTGCCGGACTTTCAAAAGGAACGTTGATCGTTGAATCGGACACAAAAGGCGGCGCTTTGATTACAGCATCTTACGCTTTAGACCAGAATCGGGAGGTCTTTGCCGTTCCTGGAAGCATTTTCTCACATACATCTTCAGGAACAAACGCACTGATTGAAAAAGGTCATGCGAAGCTTGTCGCAACGGCTGAGGACATCGTTGCCGAACTTTGCCTTTCACGGCATTCGACAAGGCAATCCGCTGAGAAAAAGAATCCGGCGATAACACCGGCAGAAAAAAATGTCCTCGACCACCTGGATGAGGAACCGATCCACATTGATTTGCTTGCAGAAAAAGCAGCCATGGATCCTTCAGCGCTCCTTGTTCATCTGTTTGAACTCGAGCTCAAACATCTGGCAGAACAGCAACCCGGGCAGTTTTTTAGAAAGAGTGTCTGAAATCCAACCGCTGTGCTCACCTTGCATGGCAAGCAACTGGTATGGAATATATTGCAGTGAGAAATCCGGCACATGTTCTTACGTCAATTGACGTCATATCCTTAAGCATCTCGTAAGGATGCTGTCCGATCGTTTTTACCGCCTGCTGCAGTTCAAGCACAAGCATAGTTTTTTATAGCGGATTTTTATTACCTTTGGAAAACCGTGGCAAGGAGGGTAAAGCACGGTATCATTTAATCAAAACAAGAATTCAACCATGAAAATGATGTCCAGAAATTCAACGCTTATGTCTCTATCCCGTACGATGATCATGACCTTGATTCTAAGCCTGCTTGCAATTGCTCCTTCTGCACTGGCAGCTCCCGGTGATCAGAAAACAGGTGTAGTCGATGTCGCAAAGATCCTCGATCAGATGCCTGAAAAGAAGAAAGCAGAAAACATACTCAAAGCGACCGGCTCTCAGTGGGAAAAAGGACTTGATAAATTGAAAAAAGACTTTCAGACAGCCGCTACGAGTTACGAAAAACAGAAAGCGTCTCTCTCGAAAACAGCAAGGGAACAAAAAGAAAAAGACCTTAACCTGAAATACCAGAACATCCAGAAGTATCAGATGGAAAAATTCGGCCCGGGGGGAGCTCTCGACAAAAAAAAGGCTGAGCTTTTCGCACCTATCCGTCAGAAAATTCTCACGGCTGTACAGGCTGTTTCCAAAAAAGAGGGTTTTTCGGTAATTATCGACAAACAGGCAATGGTATACGGAGACAAATCCGCAGACATCACTTTCAAGGTTATCAGCCAGTTGAAATAATCCTGAAACGAGCGCTCCAAATTGACCACCGCTCATTTCAGGATACTACCGGGACGTTTTCTCTTGCGTTCTCTCCCGGGTATTTTCGGATTCGGCCTTCTGTTATGCTGTATCAGCTGTGCCGGACCGCAACCTCAAGACCGCACAGCTGATACCAGGTTTCTTGGCGAAGACCAGCCGGTTCAGGAAAGCTGGAACGTCAGCATGAAAATATTCAAGGAAGACAAGATACACGCAGTGGTAACGGCCGGCCATTTTGCAGAGTATAAAAAAAACGATATAATCACCCGTCACCTTGACGAAGGCCTGAAGGTTACTTTTTTTGACAGCATAGGGAATCCTTCCTCTACCCTCACGGCCGATAAAGGAACCGTATACGACAACAATGACATGGAAGCTTT
>JAKSDC010000032.1 GCA_022360275.1 Chlorobiales bacterium | reverse complement strand
TGCACCCTGATCCTGCTGCTGGTGCTGCTCCTGCCCCTGCAGAAAAAAAAAGAAGAGGTGATGAATAAAAAGGTCATCTCGTTGATGCAGAATTTCGTCACCAAGGACATGGGCCCCCTGGCCAACGCCATATTTGAAAAACGGACCCTTGCCGTGAACCTGCGGGTGGACGAGATTATCCGCATTGAAGGCATCCAGCAGGCCCTGGTGTTTGACAACCAATACCAGCCGGTGTCAGACACCGCCCGCACCGTCAATCCCACCGCTTTTCTTTCCCGATTCAGGCAGGCCGCAGACCAGGACCGGGCCGTGTGGACCCGGGACAACAGCCTCTGGTTTCTCCAGTCCATCCGGGCCTTTGACGAGATCATCGGCTTTATCCTGGTGGAGTATTCTCTGGCCGACATGAAGCAGTCTGAGAACCTGGGCCTCCTCACGGTCACCGGACTCATCACCGTGCTCATGCTGATCCTGCTGCGGGTGAGCCATATCCTGATCCAAAAAATCGTACTCAGGCCCATGAACGACCTGGTGGACAGCATGGCTGAAATCCGCAAGGGCAGTTACGGCGGCCGGGTTGAGCGTATCCCCGGGTATGAGATCGGGGACCTGGCCCGGGGGTTCAACGCCATGTCCCAAGAGATCGCCGATTCCTACCAAAAGATCGAATCCCAGAACCGGGCCCTCACCACCACCAGGGATCTGCTGGACAACATCATCAATTCAATGCCGGTCATGCTTTTCACCGTTGACCGGCACCTGGCCGTGCTGGACTGGAACCTGGCTGCAGAAGCGCGGTCCGATGAATTCACGGAACCGGCCAAAGGCCTCCCCCTGGACCGGGCCCTGCCCCTGGTGGCGTCCCGGGCAACAGACCTGGCCCGGGCGGTTGACCAAAAAAAAGCCGGGAAGTTCAACAAGGTGGAATCCTGTGCCGGTGACAGCAACTACATCCTTGACATCACGGTGTATCCCCTGGACACAGAAGGGCCTGAGGCGGCTGTGATCATCATTGACGACATCACCGATACCGTCCGCATGGAAACCATCATGATCCAGACGGAGAAAATGATGTCCCTGGGCGGCCTGGCAGCAGGCATGGCCCATGAGATCAACAACCCCCTGGCCGGGATGATCCAGAACGCCCAGGTCATCCGGAACAGGCTCCTGGAGGACCTGCCTGCCAACCGCAGGGCAGCCGAGGAGACCGGCATTGACCCGGACCAGGCACGGGCCTACCTTGAGCAGCGGGAGATCCCCAAACTGCTGGAGGCCCTGCGGCAGTCCGGGAAACGGGCCAGCCACATCGTCCGGAACATGCTGGCATTCAGCCGCCAGTCCGGCCGGGGATTTACACCTGAAGACCTGGCCGGTCTCATCGACACCACCATTGAGCTGGCGGAAAACGACTATGACATGAAAAAGAAGTATGATTTCAGGTTGTTGGAGATTATCCGGGAGTATGAGCCCGGCATGGAGCAGGTGGAGTGCCAGGGCAACAAGATCCAGCAGGTGATCCTGAACATCCTGAAAAACGGGGCCCAGGCCATGGCCGAGGGGACGCCGGCAGCCCCCGGGCCTGACGCGCTTCCCAAGAAGCCCTGCATCATCATCCGGGCCTGGAGTGAGGGGGAGTGGGCCTGCATTGACATCCAGGACAACGGCCCGGGCATGGACGCCCCCACCCGGCGCCGGGTGTTT
>JAKSDC010000045.1 GCA_022360275.1 Chlorobiales bacterium | reverse complement strand
CAGACGGAAAGTTCGGGAAGGTATTGATGTCAGAACCGTAAACAGCTACCGTATTTGCGAACTGGGTACCGGTTAGCTGCATGCCGTCTCCGGAATCTCCGGCAAAAAGAACTGACACGCTGGTTTTAGATGTTACCATATTCTTGTTGTTTAAGATTGTTAGTTCACTTATTGTTACTTGCAAAAAAAACAAAAAATGCGATCCCTCCTCTGCTAATGAATAGTCATTTCATTTCAGAGCTTGATATCGGCGAGTGGTGAAAAAAACAAATGGAGGGTTGAAAACCCGAATTTTTTGGCCTCAGGTTTTCAGCAAAGCTAAAAATATACGCCTAAAAAAAAGATGAAGCAAGTTTTTCAGGAATTATCCTCGTTGTTTTTCACAACGAGGATATTGTTCGCGTCACAATATTCCTGCCACAATTTTTCGAGCTTGCCTGGGCAGTTGTCATCGAGATCACAGATATCGCAACGTTGGAGTCCGTACATCTGATCCATCCAGCAGCCGTTGGAGCTTTTTTTGACCTCATTGACATGGTTGGGGTTTTCCATCATTTTCTTTGTGGACAGTTCCATCAGGTAGAGGATGTCCTCTCGTTTTTTCGGGTCTTCCATTCCCCAGCTCATAGCAACGCCCCCTTTACATTGAACAAGGTTTAAAAAAGTGTTCACATCAATGTAACAAACAATATAGGTCTTTTTACCAAAGATCATACCCTTCCTCTGGCAAAACTTCGGGTCGGTCATGCTGCCGGAGGAAGCTGCTCGACGAGGCGCTTCAGCTTTTTCCTGTCATTTTCTGCTTTATCGGCGTCTCGGCGTTACAATATTAAACCAGAAATCAAACTTGTCCATCATAAGGAACAGCTCTTCGACTTTCAGTGCATGACCTTTGATCGTAAGGTTGCCGGCCTTACTTTCTTTTCTGAAAGAAGACTCTTTCAGGATGATCCTGTTTAAGGCATCGCGGGTTAGAGTAATCGTTGCATCTGCATTGCTGGCCAATGCGCCTTCTGCGTGATTCAAAACAGCGTTTTCCAGGGAAAGAACATACCGTTGGTCTGTGTCGGTAAATATCCAGTTGATAATGATTGTTTTGCCTTCAGCCTTAGGCCCGTTGAGCCGTACACCCAAAAGCTCGAAAAACATGTCAAGCGGCATGGCTTCAACAGCAGAAGGACTGGCTGATGTGGAGGCCACAGCGGTTTTATCAACCCCGTTCCGTAGCTCCTGGGCTCCACTCAGGTAAAAGTTTCTCCAGGGGCCGGATTCTGCCTGGTATCCCAGCTGTTCAAGCGCATCCGCCTGAAGTTCACGCGCTTCAGTATCGTCCGGGTAAGCAAAGACAACATGATTCACAACCTCGGCTACCCAGCGGTAATCGCCTTTTTTGTAGACTTTTCGGGCCTGTGCGATAACATTATCCGGGCCTCCCATAAACTCGACGTATCGTTTACTTGCTTCGACAGGGGGATAGGGATGAAGCGTTGCAGGGTTTCCATCGAACCAGCCGAGGTACTTAACGTAGGTTGCTTTGACATCGTGGTTGACGGTACCGTAATATCCGCGGCTTGACCAGTTTTCCGACAGACTTTTCGGCAGCCGGATCATTTCTGCAATCTCGGTCATGGTGTAACCGTGATTTGCAAGGCGGAGCGTCTGGTCATTTATGTATTTATAGGTGTCGCGCTGTTTTTTAAGATGATCCAGAACTCTTTCCTGGCCCCATACCGGCCAGTGATGCACACCGTAGAGGACGTCCGATTTATCAGCCCAGCGGTGTATGGTTTCGTTAAGATATTTGGCCCAGGCCAGGGGGTCCCGAATTTGGGCGCCACGAAGCGTGTAAACATTATGTAAGGTATGGCAGGCGTTTTCTGCAGCAGTGAGAGCGCGAAGCTCGGGAATATACCAGTGCATCTCAGTAGGTGCTTCAGTATCCGGTGCAACCAGAAACTCGAATGTAAGACCATCGAGCTTCATTACCTGTCCGGTCTTTTCAATAGTGACGGTTGGCGGTATGATGGTGACTGTTCCTTCTGATACTGTCATTCCAAGACCTGCCCCGACTTCCCCTTTTGGACCTGCAGGCAGGAGATTGCCGTACATATAGCTTGCCCTGCGGGTCATGACATTGCCTGCCAGGACATTTTCTGTCAATGCTTTTTCAAGGAAGTTTATAGGCGCTATTATCTTTACTTTTCCCGACTCTACATCCTCTTTTGATACAACTCCTTCCACCCCGCCGTAATGGTCTACGTGGCTGTGAGAATGCATAACCGCTATGATCGGTTTTTTTGGCCGGTGCTGATAGTAAAAATCAAGCGCTGCTTTTGCTGTCTCGGCAGAAATCAGGGGATCCACCACGATGATGCCTGTATCGCCTTCGATAATCGTCATGTTGGACAAGTCAAAAGTCCGGACCTGGTATATCCTCTCGGTCACCTCGAAGAGGCCGCTTATCGCAACAAGCTGGGACTGTCTCCACAAGCTGGGATTAACAGTCTCCGGTGCAGGTTCATTTTCTTTGATGAATGAAAACTGTGTAAGATCCCAGACGATATGCCCGTTCTTATCACGAATTACAAGCGTATCCGGCCTGGCGATTAAACCTTTTTTGGCATCCTCAAAATCTTGCTTGTCACTGAATGGCAACTCTTTGAGCAAGCGTGCGTTCAGCTTCTTTGTAAAAACAGTAGCGTCTTTAGGCGCTGAGGCTGAGGCTGCTGTTTCATGCCTGTTATTACAGGAAAGTAAGGCGAAAGCTAAAGGAAGCAGTATCAGCATAAAAAGAGCTATAGCTGATTGTATACGAATGCATGGCTTTTCTTTCATTGTATTCTCCCATGATGCAGCAGTGCGGGTACTTGCTTGCACTACGTTGTTTAAGGGTGATTTATATGGATATCTGGTTGTATCTTCCGCAGGTTTTTGTGTTCTGAGGACGACGTTTCCCCCTCGTACACACCTGACAAAATTTCCGGAGCGTATGGCGTCACCCTGAGGGCCTCTGAACATTGGAGTGCCGACTTTAGGGTCGCTTCTCTGGGCGCCCGCTCCGTGTACATCCATGATCTTGCCGTTCATTTTTCCCAAAGCCCTGCCGAATGCAACGTAGGCTGCACTTTCTCCGGGATTTGGTCCATCTAAATGTGTGGTGGATGTCCAGAAGCATGGATAGTCTTTTGCCCCGGCTTCATTGATAATAGACGTTGTTTGGAATACGGGATCAATAGCTGGAGAATCCGTCGCATCGGGTGAACGCGAGTAATCAACAATATACTGAAGTTCCTTGGCATCAGGCAGGCGCCAGTCGTCATAACCGGCGTATTCAAGGGTTTCGCTGTATTCAAGAGCTTCTTCCCAGTTCATCGGCTTTCCGCTGTCGGCTTTCATCCACATGAGCCCTGTTGCCCTGTCGGTGATTGTACCGTCACCGTTATCGACAAAATCATTGGCACCGTATGCGCTTCCACGGACATAACGGGCGTAGAACTTTTTTTCCCTGGATGATCCCGGTTTTTTGTATCCGTATCCTTTTATCCTGCCATCGGCAAAATTAACCCCGAAAAGCGTTTCACTGCCGTCCATTGTCGTGCTTGTATATGTAGTGGTTGTCAGCCACTGTGCGTCTATATATCGTTCTCCGGCATCAACCTGACCATACTTGAAATCAAAATAATCCGTATTGATGAAAGGTACGGCGTTGCTCGGGACCGAATACCAGTCCCCTGTCGAAAAACCGGTATATCCCCTGAAGTCAATAAGGGAATACAGTTCTTTGATGCTTGGCACTCTCCAGTCGGAATGTCCCCCAAGTGTCATTTTCCGTGCGACCTCTTCTGCTTCGGCAAGGGACACTTTGCTGTCATCGACGGCTTTGGACCATATCAAGCCTGTGTTATGATCGGTAACGGTTCCGTTTCCGTTATCCCTGTAGGAAGGGGGGGAGCTGACATATTCTGCGTCTTGTCCGTAAAAAGGCTGTCCCGCCCTGGGATATGGTATTTCATGGGTGTTGTCATAACATTTAACCTGTCCGGTGCCTACAATTACATTTTCCGCTGTCCCTGCATGCAAGATGCTGGCGGCCAGGAAAGGTAAAAGGAATAAGATCATTTGTCTTTTAATCATGCATCTGCTCCTTTGTCATTAATTTTTTCGAAAGTCTCTCTCCTGCAATCGCAACCGACGTGTCTGTGGAGGACTCTATAGCTAATCACATCGACGGCGGCGATGATGGGGGGCAGGTGAAATACAGCCCGTAGCGAGCAGCTTGCAAGAAATTTTCAAGGCTTTCCAGCCGGGAACGGAACTGAGCTAAGGTTTCCTGTCGCAGCTTAATTGAATGGTATGTCCGTATTGACATACTTGCTATTTGTTTGGTTCAGGGGGTGCTGGATCAGCCTATGGAAATCTCCTGCGCTTTCACGTGACCAACCCTTCCCTGACGGTTTTGTAACGCATTGCAGGCCGTAACGGGTACTCCTCAGGGTACCTCTATTTTATTTGTTTTGCGACTCAATCGCTTCGTTGAGCGGATAGAAAGGGGTTCCTGCGCTCCGTTCGCCTTGTACTTCGACCGCTTTAACAATAAACAGAGGTATCCTTTACAGGTGACTTCCTTGAGGGGTAATTTAACAGAAAAACAAAACATTCTCTAAAAAAACACCGTCCAATAATGTAAAATTACTCTACACTCGCTGTTTTTGCGAAGAGTGACCAACCGGATTGTATGTTCGGAAAGAGCCTGGCCAGGAAATCGGGAGCAGGAAAATTACGCCCTCTCACCGGACCCGGAATGGCGAGGTGGTGGAAGGCGGTGTCTTTTGCGCTCCGCTCACCTTGCATCCCGATGGAATCGGGAATCCTGACCATACATAGAGGCGCTCGTTATTCTTTGCCGAATTTCCGACGAAAAGATAAACTTATCAAGCTTGCGAACTGATCGTAGTCTCCCGAAAGCCTCCGGCCTCCCTGTATCATTTGATGGTCTATCGGAGCTTTACCTAAATCCACGAATTCCAAATTAAGGCTTACTACCGTATTGTTATTTACATCATAATCAAGTCCTGCAGCATATCTCCACTGCCTGTCTACAGGGATATCAGGAAGGCGATTGCTTTCTGATACGGGATTACTGTCATAAGAGACACCCATTTTAAGAAGAAGAGGTTTACTGATGCGATAGTGAACCCCGCCTCCCACTCTCCAGGTATCTTTCCAGTTTCTGTCGATGGAGACAGTCGTTCCTGTCTCTGTTGTTATTTTTGTCTTTTTCATACTGCTCCAGTCCTGCCAGCCGACATCAAAAACTATGGCGAGCTTTTCGTTTATTTCCTGATAAAGGCTTGCCATGATGCTTCCTGGTATGGTAAAATCTGTTTTGGCAAAAGTATCTTCAAGTCCGGCACGTGTCCAGATAATGCCGATATTGCTAAAATCTATATCTCCCTTTAATGTTAAATTTACTTCGGACCTGTAGGCGATACCTATCCGTGTCTTCCCGGAAGGCTCGAACAAGACTCCCAAGTTATAACCAACCCCCCAATTATGATATTCCATATCGACTTCGCCGTCCGGGCTTAAGGGATTAAAAAGAGCAAGTTCTTCTTTTAGATACCCGTAATAAATATCCGCTCCTCCTCCTATACTCATCCAGTCAGTAAGGCGGAAGGCAACTGCTGGATTTATATCGATGACGATGAGGGAGTTATTCTGTATCAAATAACGGCCTTTCCAATCATCATCATACTTCAGACCTAATCCGACAGGCGCAGTTATACTTAAACCCGCCGCTATATCAGGACGAATCTTATAGACGATATAAGCTCCTCCGCTTAGCATCGTTCCCCCGGCTTGACCGCCGTCGCTTCCGCGTCTCGTATTGTTTGCATCCGAATGGAACCGGGTTGAAAGAATCATAAGCTCACTTCCGAATAGCAATTCGCTTCTTTTAAGGGCGGTCATTCCGGCAGGATTAAAGTAGGAGGTGGATGCATCATTGGCTAATGCTGCCTGGCCGGCATTTGCGGTTCCGATACCGGGCTGGGCTTGTTCATAAAGCTGGATTCCTCCGGCGTTCACTTCCTGAGCAATCCAAAACAGAGAGGATATAACTCCCATCAAAACATAAAGGAGGTTTTGATAGACTCTTATCATGTGTATTGAAGAAGTATCCGCTTCCCGGGGGTTACAATGTTAAAAAAACATTCAGGTCAGTTGGGCCATACACCTGAAAGATAAAAAAAAGTATCATTACATCATTTTTTCGTTTTGTTTGGCAGTATATTATGATATTTGTAGTATTAATTATTACAAACTATTGGAGTCATAGCCGCTTGTAACTGCGGGATGGCCTTCCTTCCCCTGAATTCTGATGGAATAACTGAATCTCGCAGTGTGTGTATGCCTGGCTCTGACAACAGGATTCTGCCCGGGAGCTCACAGGCGAAGCGGACTGCTGCTTTTGTCCATGTTTATTGTTGCGTACAGTGGGGGCGTTGCAGATTCACCCGAAGGCCGCATTTCAAATGGTGCAATGCAACGAAAGTAAGCAATATTCAGACCGTTTTTGCTGTATCAAAATGGTTTTGATGGACTGATGGTTGAGGCGGTTTTTTTAATGAAATTTTGCAGTGTGTTGTTTATGTTGCCCAGCCCAAGAGCGTACAGCGGCCTGAAAAACAGCCGCACACCACGCACGGCGATATTCCCGCTGCGAGATTACCGTCGGGTTTCCGGTTCATTGTGGTTCATCCTGAAAACTTTTACCGCAGCAGGAATGCTGGCTTTTTTCTCTCTGACGGCCTGCTCCTCTCACAAGCAGCAGCTCGAACCTGCATGGTCATATGCGCCTGACGGTATTCATTTGCTGTATCAGTCGGATTCATTGCTGAACAGTTACGATTCGAAACCTCACGCGCTGCTCTGTCTTGTCTACCAGCTTAAGAGCATCAATGGCTTCAAAAAGCTGGCCGCCAGCCGCGACGGCTTGCTGCATTTGCTGGAAGGCGGGTCTTTCGACTCGTCAGTCATGGGGGTCGGGCGGCTGTTTATCCAGCCGGGTCACAAAGATACCGTCAAGCTGAGCCGTGTTGAGAACGCAAAATGGGTGGGTATTGTTGCCGGGTACAATGATCTTGACCCTGAAAAATCCACAAAATTTTATGAGATACCTGTCCGGATAAAGAGCAAGGGAATACCGTTTTTTAAAAAACATGAAGCAGAAATCGAGGTGCTGACACTTGATCTCGTTTTTTCTTCAAACAGCATTCAAGAAACTACCAGT
>JAKSDC010000153.1 GCA_022360275.1 Chlorobiales bacterium | reverse complement strand
GCATATGAGTGTGGAGAAACTTCTCGAGGCATGGGGGAAAGGGCCGGACAGTTTCAAGGCAGATCCCCCGAACGCCACGTTGTCGATTTTCGAAAAGAGCGGGAGCAGGAACGTTGTGCTGGAGCTTAAGGATCCCGTCATGTCAGAGGGGAGCGTAAGCTTCGATGTCGGGTTGCTGGAAGGCCGGCTGCCGCCGTCGTTTCATGCTTCCAGCTTGTTTATAGACTCGCGGGTTGCCGCGTGGGAGAGGGCCGCGTGGGGGGCATGAAGCGCTGATTACTGAGAAAAGAGCGCAGGCGGGCAGGCAACGGAATCGGTGTTCAGCAAGTGGTTTCAGCATTTTTTATTGGACACTACTGAAAACTTCGTCAGAATTTACGTATGTTTCAAGTAATGAAGTACCCCTAACGTACAGACTTCAAAATCAAACACCAGGGAGGATGCAATTATGAGAAAAAGTATACTAGTACTCGTTTTTCTCATGGCGTGCTTTATGCATGGTCCAACTCTTTTTGCACAAGGTACTCTATCAGATCTTGCTTTTGCTCCTCCACCTCCAGCAGATCCACCTCCAGCAGATCCACCACCAGGCCCAGGCCCAGGGCCAGAGCCGGTGCCAGTGCCGGTTCCGGTGCCAGAACCAGGGCCGCCGCACCATGGGCCAGGACCACCACCACACAATGGGCCAGGACCAGTAGTGCCGACACCACCACACCATGGACCAGAATCAGGGCCGGCGCATGGACCGGAGCATGGACCGGTGCATGGACCGGTGCATGGACCGGTGCATGGGAGACCTTGAGGGAGTCGTTACCGATTTCTTAAAGGCATCTCTATAAATTGTCGTGAGCGACTTGAAGACAAGGCGGAAGGAGCGCAGAAACCGGAATGTACATAGGGTACAAGAGGATTTCGAGCACCTCCCGACGAAGTGTTCAGGTCGCGCAATAAATTAATAGGAGTGCCCTTTAGTCGTTGATTGGTATACATATATATATAAGTTGTGGTCAGAACCGAAAAAGGAGGCATCTATGAAACGCGTAACGTTT
>JAKSDC010000100.1 GCA_022360275.1 Chlorobiales bacterium | reverse complement strand
TGGCGGGGGCTGAAAACATGATCATATCATCTGGTATAAAACGCCGGATCAGGACATCCATCGACCCGACAATACACTTTGGCCTATCTTTGAACTTCTGGTCATAGGGAATGGAGAAAGCTGATTGACATCCTGAAGCGTCAGGTATCAGCGTACCGCTTTCTTCCCGGTCATAACTAGCCAGGCCAGTCAAATTTGCCATCCCCGTAATATCCGGAAACAGATTGACGACTTCGATTTCCCTGTTATCATCGATTTTTTCGATTTGTTCAAAGTACACGAATTTTTCTGGCGGAGTGTGAATCTCTGCTACCCAATCTCGATAATAAGCTCGGGCAAGGGCACGCGTTTTTTTAAAGCGTTCGGTTTCAGCAATAAATTTTCCTTTATCGTCCACTGGTGGTTTGAAACCACCAAATTCCTGTATCCCGGGGCAGGCTTTCCCACAGTCTGCTGAGAACTGAATTCTCTTTCCCTTCTTTATGACAATTGCCCAATACATAAACATACAAACCCATCGATCCTTTTTGTAGATGAACGAATTCTCTAAGTTTTCCGCAGAAAAATGCCAACCTGTTGCGGGATATTTAAACGATATGACTTCAGACAGCTTTTGAAGACTGTCTTTGACTATTTTCGCTTCCATTAATCTTACCTCTGTCACATAACATTACTTCACTATCTGTACTACAGATATAATTGCTTTGCACCAACAATATACCTCATAACTCTCGATCAGCATCCCCCCCCAATCTTTCCAGAGCCTGCAAATCACCATTCCCGAAAATCCCTTTCTTTAACGACTTGATGAAACGATGAAAAGCAAGTGGGTGTATGAGATACAAATGAGAGAAAAACAGAAGGGGGCTGCGCGCCCCCCCTATCATGTTCTATGAAGATTCTGGAAAATGCTCCTATAACCCCAGCTCGCTATGCGAACCAAGACGAACCAGTTCAAGATTTTGGTTGTCGGGTTTTCGGTATATGAGGACAAGATCAGGCTTTATGTGACAATCGCGGCAATCCTTCCATCGGCCGCTCAATGGGTGATCAACCAGATTTTTCGGCAGCACCTGATCTTCGGCCAGCAGGTTGATAACTGGTTTCAATAGACGTTCCAGCTTTTTTCCATGGCGCCCTTTTTTCTCCCGCTTGTAATCGCTTTTGAACTTAGATGTGTACTTAATCGTCCGCATCGAGTTCTTTGAATAGTTCATCTACCGATCCGGCAGTATGCGTCTCGCCTGCTCTGGCCTCTTTGATCGCCTGGATTGTTTCCTCATTCGGAATAAGCGGATTAAACGGCAATGCTTTCTCCGCTACAATTTTTTTCATCAGTAACCTTACGGCATCCGACATCGTCAACCCCATAGCAGCAAGAATTGCCGAAGCTTCATCCTTGGTTTCCTGGTCAATCCTTGCCCGTAAAACAGATTTTGTAATCATAATAGCCTTTCCCTCTCGATCTAGTATTAAACTCTTGAGAACTGTAGCCACAATGTAGCACAAAACTCACATAATATAACGACAATAATCTCACTGGAGTTCCCTACCATAATCCTCCTCTCTGTTCGGAGATATTTTTCAGGGGTAATGAAACTACCGTCCAACTATTCTATCAAACCTGCTATCCAGACAAACGCTCACATCGGTTGTGACGAATTTGCCATTCAGATAGAGACTGAAAATCGTGGCAGGTGTCGGTGCAGCCTGTGCCTGTTCCCTTGTTTCCAGCTTGAGTATTGTGAGCGGCAAATTCCGTTTTTTTGCCGTGACAACCAATGACTCCGTGACATGGTATTCCGAGTAGGGACACCGGTTGGTGTAATAGGTGACAAGACCTTGCTGTTCAGAGCACCGGCCGTTTTTCACAGAATCGTTAAAAACAGGGGCATCTGCAGATTCTTTTATTTTCATTGCGAGAAGGCTGAAGCCTGAAGAAGTCTCTTCGCAGCTCTCGAACCCCTGCTTCAGGAGCCATCTGGTATCGCTCATGAAGTGAAATTTTCTGGTTCCCACTACCGTCACGAGCCCGTCCTTATCCTGATCTTGTGCAGCTTTTATAACCTCATGCAGCAGTGCCTTGCCGTGGCCCTGTTTCTTGTATTTACCCGATACCCAAAAACAGCCAAGCATAAGGTAGTTGGGCGCTGTTACCGGAACCCATGCTTTTTCCGCCGGACCGTATTCTATAAATACTTTGGCACGCTCATCAAGTCGCCGAAAAACATAACCGTTTTCAAATTCATGTGATAGCCACTGTTTTTTCTTTTGATAGCTGTCAGAGCATTTTTTGTCCGAAAAAGCGCAGCATATATGCTCGGCTTCTATGTTTTCTTTGGTCAACGTAATATATGCCATTGCTTCTTTTCAACACACAGTTGAATTCTCCCTCTTTAGAACACAATCTTATCGCCATAGTGCATCAGGCGACATGGAACCTGCAAATCCATTGAAATAAATAGTTTCCCAATAATCACGTCTCCCGAGAATCGGGTGATAAACCTCGACATACTTCGTGAAAGCATCAAGCTTCGGCTCCGTCCATTGACCACCCCATCTTTCAGGAGCTTCTTCAAGCTGACAGACCGAATAATCACACTGGTAGCGCGTCGGCTACAACGATCTTGTTATGCCCTACAGAGTACCGCCCAAGCGATCTGCAAGCTGATAACCTTCATTGGTAAGTCCAAACACTTCTCCTTTTTGACCACGCGCTTCCATGAACTCGTGATTTACAAGTTCCGCAATTGCACCTTTCCAGCGTGCTTCACTGCGAGCGTCACCCATTTGTGCAAGCTGTTTATTGTTGGTTTGCACGAGAAGGCCGCCCATAACCCGGATACACATTACCATTCCGCTCTGATCCCGTGCCGCTTCCAACAACAACTGTTTTGCGGTGTCACTGAGTTGCGGGATTGCCGGTGCGGAAGTGTCGATTTCGGCGGTTGGATTCAATACAATGTTGCCGTACTCTCTGATAACGGTCTGTGCGAGTTGACGCCAAAACTTCTCTCGGAACTCTTCAAGCGAATCGTAGGTTTCGATTAGCCCTCGCTGTTGACACGATGCGCGGAAATCGCGGAGAGCCTTGTATTGGTTGTCATCAACACTATCCGGGCGGACAGGAGCATTTGAAAAATACAACATCGCAGGCTTTCCGGACTCAAGGTGTTCCTCAATTTCTTCCACGGTTCCACTGGATGCGGTGCCCGTCGGCGTTCCCAGACGAGTCCAGAATATGGCAACGAGAAGATCGCAGTTTTGCAGGACTTGCTTATTGATTAAGGCTTGAGCACGATCTCCCATTTCGGGAACTGAGTGAGTGTCCCAGCCAACGGGGACGAGGATCACACGACGATCCAAAGAGTGCACCGCGTTCCAATTGTGTATTGCCGACCGAACGATGTTTCGCTCGGTTGCGACATCGCCTGGTGAGGCGATCATCACGTTGATGACTGTTGCGTTATATGGCATGCACGTTTCTTTCTATTTATTGGGCATAATATTAACTATTATCTGTATTACAAATTTTCTTTCTCCACCCCAAAAATATACAGCATAAGTACTTATCCCCGTATTCAAGCATCTGCTTACAGCCAATCTATCCCCAAAAAAACTGCTTCAACAACTTGAAAAACGATGACAAGAAAACGGGCAAATGGGCTACAAATGAGAGAAAAACAGAAGGGGGCTGCCGCCCCCCTTTTCACGTTCTATGAAAATTCTGGTAGGTTCCTATAACCCCAGCTCGCTATGTGAACCAAGACGCACCAGTTCAAGATTTTGATCATCGGGTTTTCGGTATATGAGGACAAGATCAGGCTTTATGTGACAATCGCGGCAATCCTTCCATCGGCCGCTCAATGGGTGGGACAATCGCTTTTGAACTTAGATGTGTACTTAATCGTCCGCATCGAGTTCTTTGAATAGTTCATCTACCGATCCGGCAGTATGCGTCTCGCCTGCCCTTGCCTCTTTGATCGCCTGAATTGTTTCATCATTCGGAATCAGCGGATTAAACGGCAATGCTTTCTCTGCTACGATTTTTTTCATCAGTAACCTTACGGCATCTGACATCGTCAGCCCCATAGCAGCAAGAATTGCCGAAGCTTCATCCTTGGTTTCCTGATCAATTCTTGCCCGTACAACAGATTTTGTAATCATAGTAGCTTTTCCCTCACGATATATTACTCCAACTTTAGAGAACTGTACCTTGCAACCGATTGTAGCCACAATGTAGCACAAAATTCACACAATATAACGACTATAGTCTCGCGGGAGTTCCCTACCATGATCCGCCTATCCGCTCGAAGGCATATTCAGGAGGAACGAGAGTATGTAAATTGCGATAACAAGAGTATAGAGATCGGGATTGTCCTTATTTTTCTTGTCACTTGTCACCAAGCCTGACCTGTCAGGCGGCGTCACTGGTCACTGGCCGAAAGCCGCAGTCACTCGTCATTCTCTTCAATCGACATACTCGACAAACTTCTCGAATTCCTTTTTCGGCGGCAGCTTGATGCCTCCGGAGGTGCAGACAGGGACGCAGCGGTCGCAGAGCACGAGACAGTTGTACGGGTGAGCCACGACGAGCTTGGGGCGCTGGATGCCTGCCGGATCGGGCGGTCCGGGTTCGAAAACTCCGGGTTTGCAGAGTACCTTGCAGTCGCCGCACCCGTTGCAGAGATCGGGATTGATCACGGGAAACCATGGAATATCTTCTCTCGGGGCAAGCAGCCTCTTTCTCCGTTTCCTTGACGGCTGCTGCTTCGATTCCGTTACAGGTGGCGATGTCGTAGCGGGTGGCGAAGCTTTCACTGCAGCAGGCGCAGCCTCAACTTCTTTCTTCCATATTCCTTCAGTATCGACGGACTCGTCCTCGCATTTGTTCATGGCCCGTGACTTGAGCGCAAGCCGTAACGAACGGACAACTCTGAACAGGCAGCCCTCGCATGAAGGTTTCCGGCAACGACCAAAAAAACAATCAAGAACCAACATAACCGTCCTACCTTCTCGTCATTGCAGTTTTTCCCTCACGGCTTCCTCAAACACTTTGATCGCATCGGGAATACCGGCCGGATTCCTGCCCCCGGCAGTAGCAAATCCCGGTTTCCCGCCGCCGCCGCCCTGCACTTTGGCTGCAGCCTTTTTAACCAACTCTCCGGCATTCATGCCGCATTCGCTGACCGCTTCATCACCGGCAAACCCGACCAGTGTGACTTTTCCGTTCTCCTCGCCGGCAAGCAGACCGACGCCGCAGCCGATTTTTTCCCGAAGGAACTGCCCGAGGCTGCGCAGGGTATCGGCTCCGGAATCCTCCTGCTTCATGACGAATATTTTGCACCCGTTAACCATATCAGCCTGCTCAAGCTGGCTCAGTGCCTGATCCAGCAGCAGTGAAAGCCGCATATCCTGCACCTGTTTATCGAGCGTCTTTCTCTCTTCCAGAAGCTCTTGTACACGGCCTGCAACACTCTCTTCTCCGCTTGTTTTAAGCAGCTGTCGAACCTGCTGCAGTTCCTGGTACTCGTCCCAGAGCAGTTCCTCGGCAACCTTGCCGGTAATGGCCTCGATGCGCCGGATACCCGATGCGATCGAGGACTCGCCGACGATCTTGAACAGGCCGATCTTGCCGACATTGCTCACGTGCGTTCCGCCGCACAGCTCCATCGACACTCCCGGAACCTCAACAATTCTTACACGGTCTGCATACTTGTCACCGAAAAATGCAAGGGCACCTCTCTCAAGGGCCTCTTCATAAGACACGTCAACATGCTTCACCAGTTCCGCGGCTTCACGGATACGCTCGTTCACTTCGGCCTCGACCGCCTCGAGCTCGCGCTGGGAAACTTTTTCGAAATGGCTGAAATCGAAGCGCAGCCGGTCGGGACCGACCAGCGAACCTTTCTGCTGAACATGTTCGCCAAGCACTTTTCTCAGGGCCGCGTGCAGAAGGTGGGTCGCAGTATGGTTACGCTCCGTCGCTTCCCTCAGCTCCCGGTCAACCTGCGCACGAACCGGAGCGATTCCATTGAAATCGATACTTTCCAGCTCGACTTCGGCTCCGCTTGTGCGATCGTACACCTTACCTGCAACGTGTACAGTCACCTCCCCGTCCTTTTGGGCATCGGTCACTTCGACAGTATACTTTTCTCCCTCGATACGGCCTCTGTCACCTGTTTGCCCACCGCTCTCGGCATAAAAAGGGGTACGGTCGAGCACAAGCTGCAACCGGCCTCCTGCAACCTTGACCCCGACCACACGGGCATCGCTTTCCAGCGTTTCGTAGCCGACAAAAACCGTAGGTACCGCTTTCTCAAGCCACTGCCATTCGCCTTCATCTCCGGCGAGCTGTTGTTTCTGTCTGCGGTCCCTGCGGGCCCGCTCTTTCTGTTCCTGCATGCAGGTTTCAAATCCCTGTTCGTTTACCGAAAGATTTTCCTCGGCAGCCATGAGCCGTGTCAGGTCGAGCGGAAAGCCATAGGTATCGTATAGACGGAACGCATCTTCCCCTGTAATCGTCCGCCTACCGGAAGCCTTGAGTTCTGACGTTATCTCACTGAAAATCTCTATTCCCCGGTCGAGGGTCACCAGAAAACTCTCCTCCTCTGAACGGATGATCCTCTGAACGGTATCCTGCTGCCTCTTCAGTTCGGGAAAAACGCCGCCCATGGTTTCAGCGACGACACCGACAAGGCGGTAGAGCATCGGCTGATTGCAGTCGAGCTTCCTTGCGTAACGCACCGCCCTGCGCAGGATTCGGCGAAGCACGTATCCGCGGCCCTCGTTGCCCGGCACTGCCCCGTCGGTAATGGCAAACGTAAGCGTCCGTGCATGATCGGCAATGACCCTCATGGCAATGTCCTGCTCCCCGTCGAGCGTCGCCCTGTAGGCCACACCGGTAATAGAGGTAACGGCATCGAACAGCGGGCCAAAGATATCCGTGTCGTAATTCGACCCTTTACCCTGCAGCACCGCGGTAATCCTTTCGAAACCCATGCCGGTATCGACATGTTTTTTCGGCAACGGTTCCAGAGAGCCGTCCTGCTGCCGGTCATACTGGATGAACACAAGGTTCCACAGCTCGATGACCCGGTGGTCTCCGGCATTGACAAGCTTTCCCCCGGTAAGATCGCCGGTCAGGTCGATGTGGATTTCCGAACAGGGTCCGCAGGGGCCGGTTTCCCCCATCTCCCAGAAGTTGTCCTTCTCGTCAAATTTCATAATATGACCGGGATCGATATCGGTCTCTCTTTTCCAGATCTCCAGACTCTCGTCGTCGTCCTTGTATACGGTCGCATAGAGTCTTTCCCTGGGCAGTTTCCATACTCCGGTCAGCAGCTCCCATGCCCATGCAATCGCCTCTTTCTTGTAATAGTCCCCGAACGACCAGTTGCCGAGCATCTCGAAAAAAGTGTGGTGGTAGGTATCGCGCCCGACATCCTCGAGATCGTTGTGCTTTCCGGACGCACGGATACATTTCTGCGTATCAACCGCCCTCTTGTAAGGTCTTGAGCCCTTGCCGAGAAACACATCCTTGAACTGGTTCATCCCCGCATTGGTGAACAACAGCGTCGGATCTTCCGCCGGAATCACCGGCGCGGAGCGGACGATGGTATGCGCTTTCTGTACGAAAAAATCAAGAAACGACTGTCGAATCTCGCTGGACCTCATAAGTTGCTATGCTTTTCGCTTGTTATTACGGAAAACAGACTGAAAGTTCCCCTCCCGTATGAATTTCACTGCGTAATGTAACAAAAAAGCCCGGGATTTTCCCCAGGCACGCACTTGCTGTTCAAGTAGACCGGTGATCACAGAGTCACACAAATTTTCACGGGCAGGCAGTTTTTCTTTTTTTCCGCCCCCATCACTCGAACCGCTTCATCGGCAAATGACCATAATTACATGTTTTCATTTTTTTTTTATAAACTGTGGGTTACTTCTTAGCAAAAGCGGTTATGATTATGAATGAGCTTGAACATGCACTGGAATGGACAAAACAGCCGGTCCCCGACGTCCTGCACGAACTCCATCCGACGCAACAGAAAAAAGTCATCGCATATATTGAAAATCTGGTAAGCTCCAAAACAGACGGACTGGACGAACTGTACCACGCAATCAGCATGATCGTCAAGTACATCCCGCATTTTGTGGTTATTCCATTGATGGTCGAGCACATAAAGCCGCAGATCGCTGCAGGAGTATGCAAAAAAATGAGCGTCGACCAGGCAACCGGCTATGCCAACGACCTGCCGCTGGAATATTTCAGCCAGGTGTCACGGCACATCGAAAACCCGCTGATGGCCGAAATCCTCGGCAAAATGAAAAAACACCGGGCTGAAAAGTTCATTCACTTCGAACTGCAGCACCACCTGCTGCACATGCTCGATATCGCAGA
>JAKSDC010000166.1 GCA_022360275.1 Chlorobiales bacterium | reverse complement strand
TGGAAGTGTAGTGCTAACAATAAACAGGATCGACCAGTATCGACCCTCATCATCAATCAATCCTCATGCAGGAAAGGAGATACCAGAAATGAAACGCACGCTTTCAATCTCTTTGCCGTTAGTTTTGGCCGTGTTACTGAACATCGCCGCTGCGAACGTTGGTCAGGCAGCGTCACTGCGCGTAGAATCAGTTGCCAGCCAGCGCACGGCGGCCCCCGGAAACGCCATGGAAGCTTCCGTCTACGTGGTGGTTCAGAACGATATGGGCCTTGTCAGCGGCCTGACGCTAAAAAACTTCAATCTTCACGCCGAGCAGGTAGGAGCGGGCGGTGCTATCATCAAATCGGTCCGGGCTTACAGCGGCAGAAAAGGTGTTTATCGAATCGACCTTGTCCCCGGGGTCAAGGGCGCCACATGGAAAACCGGCGATTATGTCATATCAACCTCTGTTACTACAGGTAAAAATGAGGGGGCGTCGGTAACCGTTATGCCCGTAAAGTGAACTCAGCGTTATCTTCTCCGCACATTTGCAGTCACTTGCGCCAGTCCTGAAATGCCAGGACTGGCGTTTTGGCTTTACACAAAAATCGGCAGGAGTCTGAAAGGCATGAAGAGAGCGTGGCGACTATGGACGAGGACCTGAACCAGAGCCACCCATCTGCCGTTCCACCGAAGCCACTTTATCCCCAATGGAAACATCCTTGTCTCGGCGGTCGTCGATCTTGAGAACGGTGTAGACACGCTGAGAACCGGTAGTGAAAAGATAGCCGTGGAGCTTTTCGGCGATGGCGAAGAGTTCCGTTGCGGTTCCGGAAACGGTGGTGCCCATGTCGTTCAGCTTGTAGTCGAGGCCGCTCTCTGCGAGAAGGGCTTCGAGCTCGGCGACTTTTGCGCTGAGCCCGCCTGATCCACCGTCGAGCGGTATGACCGAAATATCCATTAAAGCCATAAATGTCCTCCGTGCATCTTGGACCGTATTAGCGGTAAACCGTCTCGTCCCTGCCCGGACCGACAGAGATGAAGGTGACCGGAACGTCGAGTTCATTTTCGAGAAACTCGATAAACGCTTTTGTCTCGACATGCAGCTCTTCGTAAGAACGTGCATCGGCATTGGATGCATTCCAGCCTTTCAGGGATTTGTATACCGGCTCGACGCGGCTGAGTGTCTGGTCATCCGTGGGAAAGTGAATGATCTCCTTGCCGTCGAGCATATACGAGGTACAGACACATATCTCGCTGAACGCATCAAGCACATCGAGTTTTGTCAACGCTATCTCCGTCACACCGTTAACGATGAGAGAGTAGCGCAATGCCACAAGATCGAGCCAGCCGCACCGGCGCTTCCGTCCGGTCGTCGCACCGAACTCGTTTCCGATCCTGCCGAGTTTTTCCCCGGTCTCGTCATGCAGCTCCGTGGGAAAAGCTCCGTTACCGACCCGGGTCATATACGCCTTGACCACACCGATAACATTACGAATGTAGTTCGGTGCGATACCTGACCCTGTCGAAGCTCCGCCTGCGGTCGGATTGGATGAAGTTACATAGGGATAGGTTCCATGATCGACATCGAGCAAGCACCCCTGAGCACCTTCGAGCAAAACGGTTTTGCCCTCGCGAAGCGCCTTGTTCAACAGAAGCTGGGTATTGGTAACATAGGGATTGATGATCTCGTCGAACTCGGAGTACTGACGCACCATGGCATCGATATCGATCTCTTCAGAGTCGTAAATATTTTTGATCAACCTGTTTTTAGCCTCGAGATTCGAACGAAGCTTCTCTTCGAGGATTTCAGGATGAAGCAGGTCGACGACACGGATGCCTTTACGCGCAAACTTGTCTTCATAACTCGGACCGATACCGCGTCCGGTCGTGCCGATTTTTTTCTTGTTCTGAGCGTTCTCATGCAGTGAATCGAGCAGCTTGTGGTACGGCATGATAAGATGAGCGTTATGACTGATATATAACCGCCCTTTTACATCGTAGCCAAGCTCTTCGACCTGTTGTATTTCATCGAGCAGGGCATTGGGATCGATAACGACTCCGTTACCGATAACGCAGGTACAGCCTTCGTGAAAAATCCCTGAAGGGATAAGGTGAAGAACGACGGTTTTACCGTCAAAGCAGATGGTATGTCCTGCATTCGCGCCGCCCTGGTAGCGGGCAACAACATCGAACTTGGATGACAAAAAATCGACCAGTTTTCCTTTTCCCTCGTCGCCGAACTGAGTCCCGACAAGAACCGTTGCAGAAGCCGATGATTGCTGCAAGTTTGTTTTTTCTTTCACGACAATTCTTTTTTAGCCCGTATATGCGGTAAGTTGTTCTAAGAGATCCTCTTTTCCCTGCCCGGAAAGAGCCGAGTAATTTACTATAAATTTGGATTTGAGCGAGTATCTTTTCATTGCGCGCCTGGCATGAGCCTTTTCTTTCTGCTTCAGTTTGTCATATTTGGTCAACACAATCCCATAGGACCGGCCGCAATAGTCAAGAAACTCGGCCATGTGATCATCGGATTCCATTTCCGGATGTCTGGAATCGATCAGCAACACAACGAGAACGATGCGGTCGCGGGTACGCACATAATCGCCAAGCAGTTTACCCCAATGGTATTTTTTACCTTTATCCACTTTGGCATACCCATAGCCCGGAAGATCGACGAAAAAGCAGGTGTCGTTTATTGTGAAGTAGTTGATAAGCTGGGTTTTTCCCGGTGTCGAACTGGTTTTCGCCAGCCCTTTTCTTCCTGTCAGCGAATTAAGCAGCGTCGATTTACCCACGTTCGATCTTCCCACAAAAACAATTTCCGGCAACCGCTCTTCCGGAAGCTGACCCAGTGCGGAAACACTTTTATAAAATCTTGCGTTTCGTATTTTCATGTCAACGCACGTAATAGTATAAACCTGCAGGTAATAGAAAGGCCCGTGAGAAGCGGCAGCAGTTGCGAAACCTGGTAAAGCCAAGTAGGGAAGCTAAACACCTTGTGCCAAAAAGCCAAATGTTTAACTTTCCCTTACACATTCAAACCAATTGACATGCCTTTGTATATATACAATTCGCTGAACCGAAAAAAAGAAGAGTTCAAACCTCTGCATCCCGGAGTTGCAACAATCTATGTGTGCGGTCCCACGGTTTACGGGCACGCCCATCTGGGTCATGCCAAAAGCTATGTCTCGTTCGACGTCGTTGTCAAATGGCTCCGGCATCTCGGTTATGCCGTCAAGTATATCCAGAACATCACCGATGTCGGGCATCTGACCGATGATGCCGACGAGGGTGAGGACAAGATCGCCAAACAGGCGCGTCTTGAAAAAACCGATCCCATGGAGATCGCCCAGTATTATACCCGGAGCTACTATGAAGATATGGACCGGCTGGGAGTCGACAGACCGAACATAGCGCCGACTGCAACCGGACATATTCCCGAACAGATCGCGCTGATACAAACGTTGATAGAAAAAGGCCACGCGTACGAGACAAACGGTAACGTGTATTTTTCAGTGTCCTCTTTTTCCAGCTATGGCAAGCTGTCAGGCAGAACCGATCAGGATGCCCTGCAGTCCGGCGGGAGGGTCGAATCGAGAAGCGAAAAACGACATGCTTCGGACTTTGCTCTCTGGAAAAAGGCAGAGCCCGGTCACCTGATGCAGTGGGATTCTCCATGGGGCACCGGCTACCCCGGATGGCATGCCGAGTGCTCGGCTATGGCAATGAAATACCTCGGTGAAACGATCGACATCCACGGCGGCGGCATGGAAAACAAGTTCCCCCACCATGATTGCGAGATCGCACAGTCCGAGGCCGCTACCGGTAAACCCTATGTCCGCTACTGGATGCACAATAACATGGTGACGGTCAACGGCACGAAAATGGGAAAATCGCTGAAAAACTCGGTAAACCTGAAGGATCTTTTTCAAACCATCCCCCCAATAGTCATACGGTTTTTTATTCTGCAGTCCCATTACCGCTCTCCCCTTGATTTTTCGGAAGCCGCTATCAAGGCTTCACAATCCGGACTTGGAAAGCTCCAGGAAACCTGGCAAGCCCTTACAAGCACCACACCGGGAAGCGGAGAACTTGACGCAGCAACATACGAACAGCGGTTTTGTGATGCCATGAATGATGACTTCAATACACCGATTGCCATTTCAGTGCTCTTTGACTTCGCAAAGGCGGCAAATACGGCATTGAACAGCGAAAAAGGACTTTCGGAAAACGCTCTCAAAGAATGCAGAAGGATTTTCGAATCCTACGGTCACGATGTCCTTGGTATTATCCAAACCAGTGAGGCTCCGGAACCCGCAGATAACGTTGCAGGAAAAGAGATGCTTGACGACGTGGTATCAATCCTGCTCGATCTGAGAAAACAGGCTAGGGAAAACAAGGATTTCAAGCAGAGCGACCTGATCCGCGACCGGCTTGCACAGTCCGGAATTACACTCAAAGACACCAAGGATGGAACCGAGTGGAGCGTATCTTCCTACAAATAATCCTCGAAGCCTTCACGGCGCAAAATATCGATAACCTTTCGTACATCCTGGGATTGTCCCTTACGGCATATCAAAAGGGCATCTTCCGTATCGATTACAATGATATCTTCAAGACCAACAATTGCAACCGCTTTTTTTCCCGCTTTTTTAACAAAATTGTTTGCGGTACCCACCTGAACGAGGTTAAAATCGACACTTTCGGGTAATTCAATGTCTCTTCTGTCGATTTTGAGCACGTCGTCCCAGTTCCCGAGATCAGTCCAGCCGAAATCCCCGGCAAGCATGCACACTGACTCGGCTTTCTCCATAATGCCATAGGCAATCGATACCGGATGCAGCCAGCTGTAGACATCCTCTATGACGGAACGTTCTCGATCCGTACCAATCACGTCGTATATGCTTTGCAGATCCTTGTAAAGATCGGGCATGGAACGCTCAAACTCACGGCGTATAACATCGATATGCCAGATAAGAACACCGCTGTTCCAGTAAAAATCTCCACTGTCGATGAATTCCTGTGCAGTTCTACTATCCGGTTTTTCTGCAAATGCCCTTACCGTGAACATCGGAACTGTGCTGTCCGGCAGACAGTCTTCAGCAGCCCGAAGTCTATCAACCTGGATATAACCGTACTCCGTTTCAGGCCGGTCTGGAGTTACCCCTATTGTTATGATTGTTTTTCTGTCCTGAGCGACAGCAACGCCCGCATTGAGTATCTCACCGAAAGATTTTTTATCAAGCACCAGAAGATCAGCCGGGACGGCAACCATTATCGCTTCAGGATCTTTTTTGCTTATATAGGCTGTTGCAAGCGCAATACAGGGCGCCGTATCCCTCGCAACAGGCTCAACGAGAATATTTTCAGCCGGGAACCCTGGCAGGGAGCGCCGCATCATCATCTCTCCCTGGGCGTTTGTCACCACATAGATATTCTCGAGCGGAACCGATTCTTTCATGCGAGCGATAGCGGATTCAATCATTGTTCCCCCGCCGAACACATCGATAAACTGTTTGGGCGTTTTCTTCCTCGAACATGGCCACAGCATCAAACCGCCCGTTCCACCGGCCATGATCACTGCGTAAAGGTGCTCTACCGGAAACTGCATCGTTGATGGAGTTATAATTTTGTCACAATGTATACATTATATGTAATTTACTGCTTAGTGCTTTCAAAACCGTGCCCCGTCCTCTTCAAGAAGCCCTGTAATGGAGTCAGTGCGTGATATAGAAAAAATACAGCAAGTTTGTAATGAAGAAGGACTCCTGTTGCATGAGACGCAGCTTGGACAACTGGAGCAGTATGCCGGTCTTCTGGAATCGTTGAACAAAACGCTTAATCTTGTGAGCCGAAAAGAACAGACGCCCTTGCTTATCCGGCATATTTTCCACTCCCTCCTTATAGGATTGTTCCACCCCTTCAAACCTGATGAAAAGGTGCTCGACATCGGTACGGGAGGGGGACTGCCCGGTATTCCCCTTGCCATCGCGTTCCCTGAAACACCGTTTCTGTTGATAGATGCGACAGGAAAAAAAATCAAAGCGTGCCAGGAAATGATACAGGCCATCGGGCTGAAGAATGTTCACGCAAAAAAAATCAGGGCGGAAGAGCTTAAGGGCCTTGCTTTTGATACGGTGCTCAGCCGTCAGGTAGCTCCGCTTCGGCGCCTGTGCCACTATGCCGGGAAGCTGCTGCTTCCCGGAGGCTCTCTCATCTGTCTCAAAGGAGGTAATCTTGAAAAAGAGGTCCGAGAAGCCCTGGGCGGTGCAAAAAAAAATAACGGCTTCCCTGCAGATGTTTCGCTTTTGCCTATCAACCGTTTCGACGAATGCTTTTTGAATAAATTCATTGTCATCGCTCGCAGCAACACCGCCGAAACATCCTGAAACGGAAAAAGCACCTTGAAAAAAACAAACAATTTTTCAAGGTGCTCAATACGAACACAATTATCACGCCTGCGCTTTATTCCTTTTCTTTCGGTGCGGTCTCCTTATTCTTCCCGGCAGATGCGGCGGACTCGTTTTCAACGGATGGCTCAACGTTCTTTTCTGCAGGTGCCTCGGCAGTCTCCTGTGCAACACTCTCGACTACCTCCGGTGCTGTCTTGACAGCCTTTTTCGAGCCCCGAACACGTCTCGAGCGATCCTGTTTTGCCTGTTTTTTGGTATCTACAGGCGACTCGGTGTAATCCACAAGTTCCAGCACAGCCATCTTCGCCGCGTCACCGTACCTTGGAGCAAGTTTTACCACTCTCGTATAACCGCCGTTTCTGTCGGCAACCTTCCCGACGATATCTTCAAACAATTCTCGCACGGCAGCCTTGTCACGAATCTTCCGAAAAATAATACGCTGAGCGTGGACAGTGCCGTCTTTTGCTTTTGTAATGATTTTTTCGACGTATTTGCGAGCCTCTTTGGCTTTAGCCTCGGTAGTCTCTATACGTTTATGCAGCAGCAACTGTGTCGACAGGTTCGCCAGAGTCGCTCTTCTATGGGTTGCTGTTCTCCCGAGTTTTCTTGCTGACTTTACTTTGCGCATAACAATATGCCTTTCTCAAAAATTCAAAAAAATCTGTTTACTTCGTTACCCTTTCATCTGGTATTTGGTTATATCCATACCAAATTTCAGGTCGAACTTTTCCAACTGCTCTTTCAGTTCCGTCAGAGACTTTTTACCGAAGTTTTTGTAAGTAAGCAGCTCTTCTTCCTTACGGGAAACCAGATCGCCCAGTGTCTCGATTTCGGCAAGCCTGAGGCAGTTATGGGAACGAACCGAAAGATCAAGATCCTCGATTCGGGTTTGAAGCAGCTTGCGCATGTTTTCAAACTCGTCATCCTGCTGCTTGTACTCCTCTTCCGTAAACTCTTCTTCGGTCGGCGAGAAGTTTGCAAAAAGCGCAACATGATCATTGATGATTTTGCCTGCAAGGCTTATCGAATCATCAGGAGATATGGAGCCATCGGTCTCGACATCGAGAATCATCTTTTCGTAATCGGTGCGCTGACCCACTCGTGTGTTCTCAACAGAAAACTTCACGTTCTTTATAGGAGTAAAAATCGCGTCGAGAGCAATAAATCCGATCGGCATACCTTCCCCGCGATTCTCTTCGGCCGGTACATAACCCCTGCCGCGTCCGATATAAATATCCATACTCAGCTTGGCACCGGCATTCACCGTTGCAATGTGCAGATTCTTGTTGAGCACCTCGAATTCCCCTTCATGGGCAACAACATCTCCGGCAGTAACATCAGCCGGACCTTCTATGGTCAGCGATGTTTTGCAGCTTCTTTTGTTGGAGGATTTGAAGCGAACCTTTTTAAGGTTGAGAATGATCTCGGGAACATCCTCACGAACGCCGTCAATTGCGGAAAATTCATGAAAAACCCCGTCGATCTTTACTCCTGTAATCGCCGTTCCCGGCAAAGACGCAAGGAGCACCCTGCGCATTGCGTTGCCCAGCGTAACACCATAACCTCTCTCGAGAGGCTGAGCTATAAACGTTCCAGATCTGTCATCATGCGCTCCCTCATCTACCTCGATTTTCTCAGGCATCTGCATTTGGTATATCATGGTCTTTATACCTTAGAGTTTCATTAAAATCACTTCGAGTACAACTCAACAACAAGCTGCTCATTAAACGGCTCCTGTACTTCTTCCCGCTCAGGTACAGTCAGAAATACCGCTTTTTTATGCGCCTTGTCGACCTGGATCCATGAAGGTATGCGTGATTCCGGAGCTTTGTTGAGCGAATCGGTAACGGCATCCAGGTTCCGGCTCTTTTGCCTGAACTCGATAGCATCACCCGGTTTCAACAAATATGAAGGGATACTGACTTTTTTTCCATTAATCAGAAGGTGGCCATGCGTTACAAGCTGCCTTGCACCGGCTCTCGATGGTGAAAAGCCGGCTCTGAAAACAACATTGTCAAAACGCCTCTCAAGAAGTTTAACCAGGTTGTCACCGGTAATACCACGCTGGGATACCGCCTTTTTGTAATAGTTGCGGAACTGCTTTTCAAGCACACCGTACAGATATTTCATTTTCTGCTTTTCACGGAGCTGTAGTGCATATTCCGAAACCTTGCCTCTTCTCGACTGCCCATGCTCACCCGGCGCATAAGGGCGCTTCTCAAGATATTTTTCAGCCTTAGGCGAAAGTGCAACCCCTAACCTTCTTGATACTTTAGTGATGGAACCTCTGAATCTTGCCATATCAAATTAACTCATTGAAATATTCTTGTTGGATAAATGGTGATCAGACCCTTCTGCGTTTCGGAGGTCGGCAGCCGTTATGCGGCAGGGGAGTAATATCCTTGATGGATCGCACTTCCAGACCCGCGCCCTGCAGAGCCCTGATTGCAGCATCCCTTCCCGAACCGGGACCCTTGATAAGTACATGAACATATCGCATACCGAGGTCATAAGCTTCTTTCGCGGCAGCTTCAGACGTCACCTGCGAGGCATACGGGGTGTTCTTTTTGGATCCTTTAAAACCGTTTTTACCGGCACTTGACCAGGAAACCGTGTTTCCCTGCATGTCGGTTATGGTTACCAATACGTTGTTGAACGACGCCTTGATATGTACCGTACCCTCAGAAGTAACTTTTACCTTCTTTTTTTTCCTGCTTGTTGTAGCCATGTATCTTTACAATCTTTGGTATCTGTGTTAACGACTCTTACTTCTTGACTGCCTTCTTCTTGCCCGCGACTGTCTTACGCCTGCCTTTCCGTGTTCTCGCATTTGTTTGTGTGCGCTGACCCCTTACGGGCAAAGAGCGGCGGTGACGAAGCCCCCTGTAACAGCCGATATCCATCAACCGTTTCAGCGACAACTGCTGCTCACCTCTCGCCTGACCCTCGACGATATAATCTTCGGTAATAATCTCCCTGATGGCATGTGCCTCTTCGTCGTTCAGATCGGAAATTTTTCTGACGGGATCTATACCTGCCCGTTCAAGAATATTTTTAGCCGATGTTTTTCCAATGCCGTAAATATGTGTCAAGGCAATAACAGCATGCTTGTTCAGCGGCAAATTTACCCCAGCAATCCTCATAGTCCTTCTTTGTGTATTCGTTATTCTTTATTTCTGCCTTATCAACCCTGACGCTGCTTGTGGCTCGGATTCACTTTGCAGATCACAAACCTTTTTCCCCTGCGTCTGATAATGCGGCAGTGCTCGCAACGTTTTTTGATAGATGAATAAACTTTCATGATTAACCCCTGCTATGATAGTATTGGCCCCAAAACAGAAAAGGCTTGTAATATAACAAAAAATCAATAAAATAATCAACCACCGCACAGATTTAAAACACTCCTCTTCTCCGATCCTATTTGTACCTGTATGTGATCCTTCCTTTGGTCAGGTCATAGGGAGAAATCTGAACTTTAACCTTGTCACCGGGAAGAATCCTGATATAGTGCATTCGAATCTTTCCGGATACATGCGCCAGAATCTCCAGACCGTTTTCAAGCTTTACCTTGAACTGAGCGTTCGGCAGCGCCTCGAGAATTTCACCTTCTACTTCAATAGCGTCTTCCTTCGCCAATGTTACACACTCCTTTTTTTCATTTCAGGAATTTTAAATGAGTTCCGGATTGCCCTTACAACAGGGTCATAATTTCAGCCTTGTCCTTTCTTACGATAACCGTGTGCTCAAAATGTGCCGAAGGCTCGCCGTCCTCGGTTACCGCTACCCACGCACCGTTTTTGGAAACCGCATTTTTTGACCGCCCCATCGCTATCATCGGCTCGATAGCCAGAGCCATTCCCTCTCTCAGCTTGACACCTGTTTTTCTCCTTCCGTAATTCGGAACTGGAGGCTCTTCATGCAGCTCACTGCCGATTCCGTGTCCAACCATATTCCGAATGATACTGAATCCAAACGACCGGGCGTGCTCTTCGACAGCGGCCGATATATCATGGAGACGGTTACCGGCAATCGCCTGGGAAATCCCCTTTTCAAGACACTCCCTTGTAACCCGGACCAGTTCCCCAACTTTCTCATCGACCTTTCCGATCATATAAGTACGGGCTGCATCGCCGTGATACCCGCCCTTGAAGACACCGCAATCCACCGAAACGATATCGCCTTCCCGTATAACCCTTTTCTCACTCGGCACCCCGTGCACAATCTCTTCGTTGATGGAAACACACAGCGTCGCAGGATAAGGGGTAACATCGGGGTCACCTTTGGGAGCGTAATTGAGAAAACTTGGAACTCCACCATGATCACGGATATAAGCTTCTGCCATACGGTCAAGCTGGAGAGTGGTCATCCCCTCCCTGATCTCCTGTTCTACCATGTCAAGCACCTGAGCGACAACGGCCCCCGATGCTCTCATCAGCTCGATTTCCCTCTGACTCTTGATCGTGATCATAGGCTCCTTCCATCCGGCGGTTATCTGCGGCCGCGAACTTTGCCCGATTTCATAAAGCCATCATAATGACGCATAAGCAGGTGACTTTCGATCTGCTGAAGCGTATCAAGCCCTACTCCAACAATAATCAAAAGGCTGGTGCCACCGAAAAACTGTGCAAAACCGGGGGTTACATTGGCAAATTTCGTGAGGAACGTAGGCAGAACAGCAATGAACGCCAGAGATATGGCGCCAGGAAGTGTTATCCTTGTCAGAATGTTGTCGATAAAATCAGCGGTGCTTTTCCCGGGACGAACGCCAGGAATAAAACCGCCCTGCCTGCGCATCGTATCGGCAACCTCTTTCGGATTGAACGCAATGGCGGTATAAAAGTAGGTAAAGAAAACAATCATCGCCCCGAACATGACCGCGTACCACCACGAGTCATAGGCAAATACATTGGCGACATTCTGCATGATCTCGCTCTCCGGGAAAAACGAGACAAGCGTACTCGGCAAAAACATGATCGACTGTGCGAAAATAATCGGCATGACACCTGCAGTGTTTACTCTCATCGGAATGTACTGAGTTCCTCCGCCGTACATTTTTCTTCCGACAACCCTTTTTGCATGCTGCACGGGAATACGCCGCGTCCCGACGGTCAGGACAACAACGGCTGCAACGATCACAACCATCAGCGCAAAAATGACCGCCTCTACGATCCAGTTCTTGCCGCCAAGTGATACGGACTGAATTTCAGCAATAAGCGCCTGAGGAAATCCGGCAAGAATACCGATCATGATAATGAGGGATATTCCATTGCCGATACCGCTCTCGGTGATTTTTTCACCGAGCCACATGACAAAAAGCGTGCTGGCGGTAAGAATCACCACGGTTGAAAGTACGAAGAACAAACCCGGATCGGGAACGACCACCCGGCCAAAAGAGGCAGGACTTGCCAGGCTCACACTGACGCCCCAAGCCTGAAGCGAGGCAACAACCAGCGTCCCGTACCGTGTATATTGATTGATTTTCTGCCGGCCTTCCTCCCCTTCTTTCTGCAGTTTCTGGAAATAAGGAGTGACTGCGCCAAGCAGCTGGACAATAATAGCCGATGAAATATACGGCATGATTCCCAGTGAGAAAATCGATGCCCTGGCAAACGCACCACCGACAAAGAGGTCGAACAGCCCGAACAGATCACTGGCGTGCGTTTGTGATGCGCCCGATATGGCTGACGCATCGACCCCGGGAAGCGTTATATGGGATCCTATTCTGTAAATGATCAAGAGCAGCAGCGTGTACAGAATCCGCTGCCGCAGCTCGGGAATCTTGTTGATATTCTGGAGGCTCTCAGTCAGCTTCATAAGTGATCAATGAGCGGTTCAGGACTTCTGTTCTTTCGTCTTTTTCACACGAGCCTTGGGCTTCATCAGCGCTTCTTCAACCGGGAGGTCCTTGAGTCTTTCAGCTTCGAGAAGCGTGCGCGACGCAAGAGTTATGGTTCCGCCTGCTTTCTGGATCTTCTCTTCGGCAGCTTTGCTGACAAAATGTGCAGTTATATGTACGGGCGATTTCAGCTCACCGTTTCCGAGAATCTTGAAATAATCGGAGCTGCTTGCGCTGCAAAGCTTTTTAAGATCCTCGATGGTGATCTTTTCAGCAGCGGCTTTTTCATTTTCAATCCAGAGCGCAATTTGCGACAGATTTACCGGAATAACGTTCTTTCTGTTGGGTTTGGTAAACCCGAATTTGGGGAGCCTCCTGTAAATCGGCATCTGGCCGCCTTCCGATATGGGACGTGAGTAGCCGCTTCTTGATTGCTGGCCTTTATTACCCTTCCCTGCAGTGGTTCCTTTTCCCGATCCCGGCCCCCGGCCAATCCGTTTCCTGTTCTTTACCGCACCCTTGGCAGGACGTAGTGAACTTAAATTCATTTTCTTCAATCCCTGACTTGCAATTATTGAAACTCTTACTGCTCTTCGACTTTCACCAGATGCTGAACAACCCTTACCTGGCCTCTCGTGCAGGGGTTATCGGGTTGTTCAACTTTATAGTTCGGCCTACCCAGACCAAGAGCCTTGATGGTAGCCTTCTGTTTTTTCGTACACCCGATCATGCTGCGTACCTGGGTGATGGTTATCTTTTTATCACTCATTATTCACACGTTCTGTTTAGCTTTCAAAAACCTCTTTCAAACTTTTTGAACGTCTTTCACCAACATCATAGGCATCGGAAATACTTTCAAGACCTCTGATAGCGGCTTTTACCACATTATGCGGGTTGGACGAGCCCAGCGATTTGGCCAGAATATCATGCACACCTGCCATCTCAAGCACGGCGCGGACCGCGCCGCCTGCAATCAAACCGGTTCCCGGTGTGGCCGGCTTCATCATCACTTTTGCCGAACCGTACTTCGCAACGATCTGATGCGGAATGGTACCTTTGACAATCGGGACCTTGATAACATTCTTCTTTCCGTCCTCAACACCTTTGGCAATGGCATCCTGCACTTCATTTGCCTTGCCGAGTCCGTAGCCGACGTGTCCCTCCTTGTCGCCGACAACAACGATAGCATTGAAACCGAACCTTTTTCCGCCCTTGACAACTTTAGCGGTTCTGTTGATATGAACCAGCTTCTCTTTCAGGTTTAACTCACCAGGTCTGATATTCTTGGCAGTTTTCTTCGACATGAACGCTTTCCTTGTATTGTTTTAAAAAACCAGTCCGGCTTCCCTGGCACCTTCCGCAAGAGCCTTCACCCTGCCGTGATACCTGAACCCGTTTCGGTCGAACACCGCTCTTGTAATCCCCTTCTCGACAGCTTTTTCACCTATCTGCTTTCCGACAACACGGCTGATTTCGGTTTTAGAGCCTTTCAGCTCCTTGTTCTCTTTCGACATGCTGGAAACAGCCAGAAGGGTAGAACCGTTCGTATCATCGACCAGATGCGCATAAATCTGCGACAAACTTCTGTATACGCAAAGTCTTGGCTTCTCAGCAGTCCCCTGGCCCCTGGCCTTGCTGCGTTTCTTGATTTTTTGTCTGCGCGCAACGTTTACGACTTGTCCCATTTCTTGTATCCTGAAAAATTTTATTACCTGACGGTTACTTAGTCTTTTCTCTTACTTGCCGGCTGCTTTTCCTTCTTTGCGGCGTACAACCTCGTCGAAGTACTTGATTCCCTTACCTCGATATGGTTCCGGCTTGCGGAACGAGCGGATTTTAGCAGCAACCTGTCCAACAAGGGCTTTGTCGATACCGCTGACCACAATTGACGTCGGATCAGGGCATTCGATAGCGATGTTTTCAGGGGCTTTGAAATAAATCATATGCGAAAACCCAAGCGAGAGCGCAAGAAAGTCGCTTTTCTTCTCGGCACGAAAGCCGACACCGTTGATAAGCAGCTTTTTGGTAAATCCACTGGTCACACCCTCGACCATGTTGCTGATGAGCATCCTGTACAAACCGTGCATTGCCTTGGAGCGCTTGCTGTCGTCGATACGGGTAACAGTTACTTCACCGTCCTTGATATCGACGGCAACTTCCGGCACCATGCCCTGCTGCAGCGTGCCTTTCGGTCCGGTAACCGTGATAACGTTGTCCTTTATCTCAACCTTTGCCTGTTCTGCCAGTTTGATCGGCATTTTACCTATTCTTGACATGATATCCCTAAACGCTTTGGCTTGTTAATTAAAGAATACGGAACAGGACTTCTCCGCCGACACCCTGCTCTCTGGCCTCTTTATCGGTAATAACACCTTTCGAAGTCGAAAGAATAAACAGCCCGAGGCCTCCCAGATATTTTTTCAGATCCTTGCCTTCGTAAACCCTTCTTCCCGGCTTGCTGACCCTTGTAATTTCCTTGATTGCCGGAGAACCGTCCTCGGCATACTTCAGCTCAACCCGAATGAACGGGAACTGCTCGGCGGTAATCACCGTATAATTCTTGATGTATCCTTTCTCGACAAGCAGCTTTGAAACATTTTCCTTGAGCTTGGAGTACGGTATATCCGTAGTGGTGTTTTTAGCATTACCCGCGTTTCTGATACGGGTAATATAGTCGGCTATTGAATCGGTTACAGGCATAGTACACTGTTAATTACTTTCTAAATGAACTCTTTTGCAGCATTTCACGGCACATGATCTTGCTACCAGCTTGCTTTCTTTACTCCGGGCAGCTTGCCTTCGAGAGCAAGCTTACGGAACATCTGGCGGCAGAGACCGAATTTCTCGTACACACCGCGCCCTCTTCCCGTCAGCACGCACCGGTTCCTGACTCTGGTAGAGGAACTGTTTCTCGGAAGTTTGCCGAGAGCCGCATAATCTCCGGCTTTTTTCAGCGCTTCACGCTTGGCGGCATATTTCTCAACCAGCGCTTTTCTCTTCTCGTTTCTTGCGATCACGCTTTTCTTTGCCATCTTTTCCTCTTGATTAGTTGTTCTTTTTTCTAAACGGCATACCAAGCTCGGAGAGCAGTGCAAATGCTTCTTCATCAGTTTTCGCCGTTGTCACGAAACTGACATCCATACCCTGAATTCTCGGCACCTTGTCAATATCTATTTCGGGAAATATGATCTGCTCCCTGACGCCAACCGTGTAATTTCCCCGACCGTCGAAACTGGTTGTACTCAGCCCCCGGAAATCGCGAATTCTCGGGACGGCCAATGTAACAAACCTTTCGAGAAATTCATACATATATTTCTTTCTGAGTGTCACCCTGCAGCCGATAGCCTGCCCTTCACGGAGCTTGAAATTGGAAATGGCTTTTCTGGCCTTGCGAACTTGTGGTTTCTGACCGGTAATCTGGCCGAGTTCCTGAATTGCCGTTTCAAGAAGCTTGGGCTCCGCGGCAGCCTCGCCAACACCGATATTGACCGATATTTTGGAAAGCTTCGGAACCATCATAATATTTTTATACTTGAACCGCTCGACAAGTGCGGGAACAACCGCCTCTTTATAGACCTTTTCAAGGTGCGGTTTTTCTATACCGTTACTCTGGGCTTTCTCGGTTTTCTTCGGCATCTTCTTTTCTCACATTACGCAGGATGGTCTTGGTCATCCTGCCTGGTTCATAAACTGGTTAACTCTTCTTGACATTCGAAGCGTGAATGGGAAACTCACGCTCGATGATGGCTCCCTGAGGATGCATCTGTGATGGGCGCACATGACGCTTTCTGATATTCACACCATCAACAATCACCCTGTTTTTTTGCGGATACACTCTCAGCACTTTACCTGTTTTCCCCTTGTCGTTACCTGCAATAACAACGACCGTGTCGTTTTTCTTGACATGCAGCTTAACCTGATTAATACCTGTTTTCATGTTTTATCCTGGAGATATTTATTCATAAAACCCGAGCGGGAGACGGGACTCGAACCCGCGACCAACAGCTTGGAAGGCTGTGACTCTACCAGCTGAGTTACTCCCGCTTGAACACTCTGCCGGCCCTTACAACACTTCAGGGGCCAGCGAAACAATCTTCATATACTTCCTGTCCCTCAGTTCCCTTGCAACAGGCCCGAAAATGCGTGTTCCACGCGGCTCGCCCTGCGCATTGAGCAGTACAACCGCGTTTTCATCGAAACGAATATATGAACCGTCCTTTCTTCTCTGCTCCTTGGCGCAGCGAACCACAACAGCTTTGGAAATCTCCTTTTTCTTGACAACGCCTCCGGGAACCGCTGCTTTCACTGTTACCATGATCTGATCCCCAAGACCGGCATAGCGTCTGCCCGTTCCGCCGAATACATGAATGCACCGAACTTTTTTAGCGCCGCTGTTATCGGCCACAACCAGATTTGTCTCTTTCTGGATCATCGTACTTCAACCTTTATTAAAAAATGAAATTGGAAACCACGCTTATTTTGCTTTTTCTACCACCTCTACCAGCCGGCAATTTTTCTTTTTGCTGAGCGGTCTGCACTCCATTACCCTGACGATATCACCAACGCCAGCCTCGTTGTTCTGGTCATGAGCCATAAGGCGCGTTGTTTTCTTGAAATATTTCTTATAGACCGGATGCTGAACCCTGCGCTCCACGGCGATGACAATTGCCTTGTCCATTTTATCACTGACCACTTTGCCTATCCAGCTTTTCTTGCGATTTCTTTCTGCTGCACTTTTAGCCATTGCAGTTTCCTGGTTTTAAGTTTCTCTCTGTTGTTTATACCCTCTCTCTGCACACTCAGGCCTTGTCGCCCTCCTGCATTGCAAGCTGGCGCAGCCTGGTTTTCATTTTCGCAATATCACGGCGGGAATTGCGAAACACCATAGGATTCTGCGGCGGCTCGATAGCCTTATAAAACTTCAGATCAGCAAGCCTGTCTTCCAGCTCTCTGATACCGTCGGCGAGCTCCTGTTTGCTCATTGCCGCTATTTCATGCTTCTTCATGGTAATTCCTCTATCTGTTTAGCTCATTAACCTTCGAGATCAGGCCGGAGAATAAACTTGGTCTTGATCGGCAGTTTTTTTGCCGCAAGCCTGAACGCCTCGGTCGCAACTTCAGGAGGAACTCCGTCGGCTTCGAACATGATTCTTCCCGGCTTGACCACCGCCACCCAAAATTCCGGCGAACCTTTACCGGAACCCATACGGGTCTCTGCTGCCTTCTTTGTGACCGGCTTGTCAGGAAAAATTCTGATCCAGATCTTTCCATCCCTTTTCATATACCTGTTCATCGCAACACGGGCAGCCTCGATCTGACGACTCGTAATCCATGCAGGCTCAAGAGCTTTCAATCCATATGAACCAAATGTGATGGTCGTTCCGCGTCCCGCATTTCCCTTCATTCTGCCACGCTGAACTTTTCTATGCTTGACTCTCTTCGGCATTAACATACCGGCAACTCCAATTCTTTTTCTGATTGTAAAGTTCTTGTCGGCACCACACACATTTCACTCTGTCGGGCGGTGCCTCCCGTTTCTTATCTATTCCGCTCAGGCTGTTTTCTTCGTTCTGCGGCGCCTCCTGCCTCGCGCATCGCGCCCTCCTCCTCTTGGTCTCTGTTCGCTTCTGCGCTCGCGGATCTTTTTCATCTCCTCCTCTTCAACAGCATCGATGCGCTGAACGAGAACCTCTCCCTTGTACACCCATACCTTGATACCGATCGCTCCGGCAATGGTATGAGCTGTAACACTTGCATAATCAACATTTGCACGGAGCGTATGCAGCGGAATCTTGCCCTCTTTATACTGCTCGGCGCGGGCTATCTCGACACCGCCGAGCCTGCCCGCACAGCGGATGCGGATACCTTCTGCACCCGCCCTCATGGCCTGCTGAATCGCCTGTTTCATAGCACGCCGGAAAGAAACCCTGTTCTCAAGCTGGTAGGCAATATTCTCGCCGATCAGCTGTGCCTCGACCTCGGGCTTGACAACCTCGACAACGTCGATTTTCACTTCCTTGCCGGTAATACGGCTCAGTTCCTGCGAGAGGTTATTGATCTCCTCCCCCTTCCTGCCGACAACGGCGCCCGGCCGGGCAGCAAAAATATTGATCTTAATGTGCCTTGTGGTACGCTCGATAACAATTCTGGCAACACCTGCACGCTCTTTCTTCAGACGCGTGTTGACGTAGTTCCGGATAATCTGATCCTGCTTGAGTTTCTCGGAAATTACCGGTCCGTCGTCATACCATCTCGATGTCCAGTCCTTGATAATCCCCAACCTGAATCCAGTAGGATGAACTTTCTGCCCCAATGTTAGCTCCTTGTTGTTTTTTTATTTTACAGGATCAACCTTGTCAACGACAATCGTCAGATGATTCGAACGCTTGCGAATCCTGTATGCACGTCCCATAGGCGCCGGAAGCATACGTTTCATGGTCGGCCCTTCATCGACAAATATCTCCTTGATAAACAGGTCGTTGTCATCAGTCCTCTCATCAGGGTTGTTCTGGGTATAGTTTGCAACCGCGGACTTGAGTGTCTGCATTACGTTGCGGGAAGCCGCCTTTGTCGAGTTCAGCAGGATCGCCTTTGCCTGGTCAACCTGCTTTCCGCGAATAAGACCCGCCACAATGCGCATTTTTCTTGGCGATGTCGGCGTGTGCCGTAATACTGCTTTAGCTTGCATATCTCTTTAACCTTTCCGCATTATTCTGTTTACTTTTTCCTGGGCGCTGATCCGCCTTTTTCAGATTTGCCGCCGGCATGACCGCGGTATGTTCTTGTCGGAGCGAACTCGCCCAGCTTGTGTCCCACCATGTTTTCGCTGATATAGACGGGTATATGCGTTTTACCGTTATGTACCGCGATAGTATGGCCGACAAAATCCGGTGAGATCATCGAGCTTCTTGACCAGGTTTTCACCACCTTCTTCTCACCCTTGCTGTTCATCTCGAGTATGCGCTTTTCAAGCTTGCTTTCAATAAACGGCCCTTTTTTAAGAGATCTTGGCATAATTCTCTCTGCTTGTTTTTTTACTTCGCTTTGCGGCCCCGAACGATCAACTTGCCCGATGCCTTCTTTTTGTTTCTGGTCTTCATACCTTTTGCAATCTGGCCCCAGGGCGATTTCGGATGTTTGCGCCCGCCACCGGATTTCGATTTACCTTCGCCTCCCCCCATTGGATGGTCGACAGGGTTCATCGCCATGCCGCGTGTCTGCGGTCTGATACCAAGCCAGCGGCTTCTACCGGCCTTGCCAAGCACAACATTTTCATGATCGACGTTTCCGATCCCGCCGATTGTCGCACGGCATTCGATACGCACCTTGCGGATCTCACCGGAAGGAAGCTTGAGCGTTGCATGATCGCCTTCTTTTGCAGCAAGTACGGCAAAAGCGCCTGCCGAACGCACCATCTGGCCGCCTTTGCCTATCTTCATTTCGATGTTATGCACATCGGTACCGAGAGGAATGTTCCGTAAAGGCATGGTGTTGCCGACTTTAACCTCTACCCTTTCACCGCTCTGCAGCACATCGCCGACCTGCAGACCTTTCGGAGCGAGGATATAGCGCTTCTCTCCATCAGCATAATGCAACAGCGCAATTCTCGATGAACGGTTCGGATCGTACTCTATTGCAGCAACTTTTGCCGGAACATCATCCTTGTTTCGCTTGAAATCGATGATGCGGTAAAAACGCTTGTGTCCCCCTCCCCTGTGCCTCGAAGTAATGCGGCCTGCACGGTTTCTGCCGCCTGATTTTTTCAGGGGGGTGAGCAGACTTTTTTCCGGCTTGCTTTTTGTAATCTCATCAAATCCCGAATACGAGAGATATCTTGATGCCGGTGTAACCGGGCTTAATTTCCTTATCGCCATTGTAACCTATTGTCTAACCTTTAGTTGGATTTCTTCTCTTCTCCCTGGTCAGTCGAACCGGAATAATAATCGATCACCTGTCCCTTTTTGAGCGTGATGAAAGCCTTTTTCCAATCGTTTTTCTTGCCGGCAATCAGCCCTTTACGAGTGTACTGCCGTTTGGCTTTTCCCAGACAGTTCGCGGTACGGACGGACTGAACGTCAACGCCGAACTTCTCCTCAACCGCTCTCTTGATGTCAGCCTTATTGGCAGCCGCTTTTACCTTGAAAGCATACTGGCCTGCCTGCTCGGTTAACCGGGTACTCTTTTCTGTCAGCCAGGGCTGCAATAACGGATTTCTCATAATCACCTCTTTTTTGCTGTCTCTCTTTTGTTAACCCAGTATTTCCTCTATCTTTTTCAGCGCCGTTTTCTGCACGAGCACTGTCTGACTATCAAGTATATCATATGTCGAAGCGCTGTCTGCAACCACGACGTTCAGTGAAGGAACATTTCTTCCTGACTTCATAACGGTTTCGCTGTGCTCAGGCATCAGCATCAGCGTTCTTTTGCCGCCGAGACCGAGATTCCCGAGTATTTCAGCCATCTGCCTGGTCTTGATCTGGTCGAACACGAAATCCTCGACTACAACAATTCCGCCTTCCTGAGCCTTGCTCGTCAACGCCGAGCGGCGGGCAAGACGCTTTACTTTCTTGTTGATCTTCAGGCTGTAGTCACGCGGCTGAGGCCCGAAAATCGATCCGCCGCCAACCATCAGAGGCGAACGGTTAGAACCCTGCCTGGCGTGGCCGGTACCCTTCTGTCTGTAAGGCTTTTTACCGCCGCCCCTGACTTCGGAGCGGTTCTTCACCTTATGCGTACCCTGACGCCTGTTTGCCATAATGGACTTAACATCGAGATACATGGCATGCTCCGACACCTCAGCAGCGAAAACGCTGTCGGTCAGCGTGACGACCTCGCCGGTTTCCGAGCCTCCTGTATTTAAAACTTTCAGTTCCATGCTTCCCTGTAATCACCTTTTACTTGTTTGAAGAAACAATCTGCACATAGGAGTTTTTCACACCCGGAACAGCACCTTTAACAACCAGAAGATTCGATTCCGGTATCACCTTCATGATTTTCAGCCCTTTCACCTTGACAGTTCTGCCGCCCATACGTCCGGCCATTTTTGTGCCTTTGAAGGTTTTCGACGGATCGGAAGCCCCGCCGACCGAACCGGGCGCACGCAGCCTGTCCGACTGGCCGTGAGTTCTCGAACCACCGCTGAAATTATGGCGTTTGACCACACCGGCAAACCCTTTACCTTTCGAAACTCCACGAACATCGACCATCTCTCCTTCACGAAACATCTCAACACTGACAGCACTGCCCTCTTCAAGCTCAGCCTCCATGATATCCTTTCCAAATTCGACGATCGTGTAACCGGGAACCACTCCGGCTTTGGCATAATGCCCCCTCAGAGGCTTGGAAACCTTAGCCTCCTTCCTTTCGCCTATACTCAGCTGATATGCTTCATACCCGTCATTACCGGTTGTCTTAACCTGTGACACAAAACAGGGCCCAGCCTGGATAACCGTGCATGGCACCGCCTGACGGTTCTCGTCATAGATGCTTGTCATACCTATTTTTTTACCAAGAATCGCAGCCATTTCCGATTTGCTTTTCAATTTTCATTAAGACTTTATTTCAACATCCACACCGCTCGGAAGCTCAAGCTTCATCAGCATATCAATTGTTCTGTTGGTCGGGTTAATAATCTCGATCAACCTTTTGTGCGATGAAAAAGCAAACTGCTCTCGGGACTTCTTGTCAACGTGCGGAGACCGGTTAACCGTGTACACATGAGTTTTAGTCGGCAACGGGATAGGACCGAAGATGATAGCATCCGTCTGCTTTACCACATCGATAATCTTGACGGCCCATTTGTCCACCAGACTATGATCGTAGGATTTTAGTTTTATTCTGATCTTTTGCTGAACAGCCACTGGTCTTAATCCTCTTTCAATGTTAGAATAAAAAAGGGGCGAACTGCTTTGTCCCGCCCCATTGCATACGGTTATCCGTGCCTTATTCGATAATCTGGGTTACGGTACCTGCACCCACGGTACGACCACCTTCACGGATAGCAAACCTGAGGTTTTCATCCATAGCGATCGGCACGATAAGCTCGACTTCGATCGACAGGTTATCACCCGGCATGACCATCTCGACACCTTCCGGAAGACTGACAGAGCCGGTCACGTCGGTCGTTCTGAAATAAAACTGAGGACGATAGTTGTTGAAGAATGGTGTATGCCGGCCCCCTTCTTCCTTTTTCAGGATATAGACCTCTGCCTTGAACTTGGTGTGGGGTGTGATGGAGCCGGGTTTGGCGACAACCATACCGCGCTCGATCTCGTCTTTGCCGACACCTCTGAACAGAAGCCCTGCGTTATCACCGGCCTGCCCCTCGTCAAGTGTTTTCTGGAACATTTCGATACCGGTAACAACCGTTTTCTTGGTAGGCTTGATACCGACAAGCTCAACTTCCTCGTTGATCTTGATCACACCACTCTCGATACGACCTGTACCCACAGTACCGCGGCCCGAGATAGAGAACACATCCTCAACCGGCATCAGGAATGGCTTGTCAATGTCACGAACCGGATCCGGAATGTAGTTATCAACCGCATCCATCAGCTCGATAATAGCTTTTTCAGCTTCCGGATCACCATCAAGCGCCTTGAGAGCCGAACCCTTGATAATCGGAATATCGTCGCCCGGGAAATCATACTCGGAAAGCAGCTCACGAAGCTCGAGCTCAACAAGCTCGAGAAGCTCCGGATCCGCAATATCAACCTTGTTCAGAAACACCACAAGAGCAGGAACGTTCACCTGACGCGCAAGCAGAATGTGCTCACGGGTCTGCGGCATAGGACCGTCCGTACCGGCCACAACAAGGATGGCACCGTCCATCTGGGCCGCACCGGTAATCATGTTCTTGATATAGTCGGCGTGACCAGGGCAGTCGATATGCGCATAGTGACGCTTAGCAGTCTCATACTCAACGTGAGCGGTTGAAATGGTAATACCACGCTCTCTTTCTTCCGGAGCCTTGTCGATATCTCCGAACTCACGCATTGCCGCCATACCCTGCTTGGCCAGCACCGATGTGATTGCTGCCGTCAGCGTTGTTTTACCATGGTCAACGTGACCGATGGTACCAATATTCACATGGGGCTTATCCCTTTTGTAGGCCTCTTTTGCCATATTTCGTCTCCCTCTATCGGTTAACTGTTGTTATTCAAAAAAAAATACACTTGTACGATATACTCCACACACTTACTCCGCCTCGCTTACTACTTTCTTCTCCTGAAGAGCCTCGGCAATATTTCTCGGCACTTCATTGTAGCACTCAAACTCCATGGTATAGTTCGCCCTTCCCTGCGTCATCGAACGGAGAATGGTCGAATAGCCGAACATCTCGGAAAGCGGCACCCTGGCCTTGACGAACTGCGCTCCCGCCCGCTCGCCCATACCCTCGATATGCCCTCTCCGGCTCGAAAGATCGCCCATTACATCCCCCAGATACTCTTCAGGGGTGATAACCTCGACTTTCATGACCGGTTCAAGCAGAACAGGATTGGCTTTTCTTGCAGCGCCCTTGAAACCGATGGACCCGGCGATCTTGAAAGCCATTTCCGATGAATCAACATCATGATACTTGCCATCGAACAGGGTCACCTTAACATCCTGCACCGGATAACCGGCAACAACACCGTCTTTCATTGCTTCCTGAATACCTGCCGACACCGCAGGGATATATTCCCTCGGGATAACGCCGCCCTTGATTTCATCAACAAACTCGTAACCTTTTCCTTCCTCAAGCGGCTCAAGCTTGATATTAACCAAGCCGAACTGACCCTTGCCGCCGGACTGCCTGACAAATTTCCCCTCATGCTCAACCGAACTGCGGATGGTTTCGCGATAGGCAACCTGCGGCTGCCCGATATTGGCTTCAACCTTGAACTCCCGCTTCAGCCTGTCTACCAGCACCTCCAGGTGCAGCTCACCCATGCCGGCAATAAGCGTTTGACCTGTCTCTTCATCCGAAGAAACCCTGAATGTCGGATCCTCTTCCGCAAGTTTTGCCAGCGAAAGCCCCAGCTTGTCGGAATCAGCCTTTGTTTTCGGCTCGATTGCAATCTGTATAACCGGCTCCGGAAACACCATTTTCTCAAGAACGATAGGCTTGTTTTCATCACACAGCGTATCGCCCGTCTTGACATCTTTCAAACCTACAGCGGCAGCGATATCACCTGCGTAGACCGCATCACGATCCTCTCTCTTGTTGGAATGCATCTGCATCAACCTGCCGATACGCTCCTTCTTCCCGGTCACCGTATTGAGCACATAGCTGCCGGCTTTGAGCACGCCTGAATACACCCTGAAAAAAGTCAGCTTACCGACAAACGGGTCGGTCGCAATCTTGAACGCCAGACCGGCAAACGGCTCTTCATCCTTAGGCTCACGGCTGATCTCCTTGTCGTTTGAAGGATGATGACCGTCAACAGCCCCGACATCGACCGGAGAAGGAAGGTACTCGATGACAGCATCGAGCATAAACTGAACACCCTTGTTCTTGAATGACGACCCACAGAGCGCAGGAATAATCGTCCCATCAAGCGTAGCCTGACGCAGAACCCCGCGAACCTCGCTCTCGGTAATCTCTTCACCTTCGAGATATTTCTCGAGAAGCGTTTCATCCAGCTCGGAAACCGCTTCAAGCATATTGATCCGCCAATGCTTGGCCTCACTCTGAAGATCATGAGGAATTTCCACCTCGTCATAGGTACTGCCGTCTTCCTTGTCGTAAATAATACCCTTCATTCGGATGAGATCGACAATACCGGCAAACATTTCCCCTTGACCGATCGGAATCTGGATCGGAACAGGGTTCGCGCCGAGACGCTCCCTGATAGCCTTGACCGCATCGAAAAAGTTGGCGCCGACACGATCCATCTTGTTCACATATGCAACTCTCGGGACCTTGTACTTGTTTGCCTGACGCCAGACCGTTTCCGACTGCGGCTCGACGCCGCCGACAGCACAGAACAACGCAACAGCACCATCGAGTACCCTCAGCGAACGTTCCACTTCGACAGTGAAGTCAACATGCCCCGGAGTGTCAATAATATTAATACGATGCTTTACATCCTCGAAATTCCCGATTTTCGGCTCCCAGAAGCAGGTCGTCGCAGCAGACGTAATGGTAATCCCGCGCTCTTTTTCCTGCTCCATCCAGTCCATGGTAGCACCGCCATCATGAACCTCGCCCATCCTGTGAAGACGCCCGGTATAATACAAAATCCTCTCTGTCGTCGTCGTCTTTCCGGCATCAATGTGCGCCATGATACCGATATTTCGAACACTCGCTAAGCCTACTTGCCGTGCCATGGTTGGAAATTACATCCGTGTTAATAGTTGTTAAAACCTGAAATGTGCAAAAGCCTTGTTTGCATCCGCCATGCGATGCACCTCATCCCTCTTTTTCACCGAGGCACCCTGCTCACCTGCAGCGTCCATCAGCTCGGCAGCAAGTTTTTCAGCCATCGACCGCCCACCGCGACGCAAGGAAAACTGCTTGATCCAGCGGAACGCCAGCGCCTCCCTTCTTGACGGCTGCACCTCCATCGGAATCTGATAGGTTGCCCCGCCAACCCTTTTACTGCGAACCTCCACAAGCGGAGCAACATTCGACAAAGCGCGGCGGAACACTTCAAGCGGCTCCTCGTCCTTCATCTTTTCCGCGATAATATCCATCGCTCCGTACACTATTTTCGTCGCCACGTTTTTCTTGCCGTCAAGCATAATCGCATTGATAAGTCTCGATACACTCTCGTCGCCAAAACGCACATCAGGCTTGACACCGCTGTATACAACTTTCTTGCCCATAGTAGAAGTCAGAAATTAAAGGATTCGATTTACTTGGCAGCGCCTTCTTTCGGCCGCTTGGCGCCATACTTTGAACGCCCGTTCCTGCGATCGGCAACACCGGAAGTATCCAGCGAACCCCTCACAATGTGATAACGCACACCCGGAAGATCCTTGACCCTCCCGCCACGGATCAGCACAATGGAATGCTCCTGCAGGTTATGACCTTCACCCGGAATGTAGGCCGTCACTTCGATCTTGTTGGACAACCTTACACGAGCGACCTTTCTGAGCGCGGAGTTAGGCTTCTTCGGCGTTGTCGTGTATACGCGGGTACAGACCCCGCGCTTCTGCGGACACTTTTCAAGAGCCGGTGACGCTGTTTTCGACGCCTTGGTTTTTCTACCGCGCCTGATAAGCTGCTGAATCGTCGGCATAGTGTAAACTCTTTTCTGTTATCATAAAATCCATAAGGATCACCAAGGTAAAATAATTCTGCATAAAATACAAAAAGAGAAGCCACATTTTTTGTGGCTTTGCCAGGATATTATGTTCACTGTACAGAAAGTGTTCAGACCAGCGGCAGCCTGGCGGCCATCTCCCTGAGAAACTCCTGCATGACTGACCGCATACTGTAATCTTCAGTCACACTGCCAGGCACCTGTGACAGTTGCCCTGAACGCCAGAGAATGAACGTTTCCTGCAGGAGCTCAACGATAGTTTCGACCTTCTCTATAGAGGCCGTCCTGCCGCCCGCTTCATAAATCACCTGTTTTGCCAGGCCTTCAGGGAGCACGCCGGCAAACGAGGCACTCGTTCCCATAACATCGTACAACCTTTCAGGTACAAAGAATTCATACCCGTCACCTTTGCCAAGCACAACGCAGTATATGTCTGCACGCATGCAAAGCTCCAGCTCCTCACTGTGGGAACAAACAGGACCTGCGTCGACAAGCTCTTCAAGCCTGTATTTTTTCAGGTAGCGACCGACCGCCTCCGATCCTAAACCGGTAAAAACAAATGACAAGAAACCTCTTGCCGCCTGTTGTGACTCAACAAAAGCCGAGAGCCCTGAAAAGAAATTTTTCAGTTCTTTCCCATCTGCCTTTTCGACATGGAAAACCCAACGCATCATTGCACCGGCAGGCTCTTCGGGCTTCAGTACACCGAATATCTCCGGATCAAAACCGCTTCTGACAATCGAAATATCGTCGTGAAAAAGCTTGCCCCTGTATTTTCGCAGAAAAAACTCTTTCATCGCCCTCGAAGGCATGGCAACGCAATGACCGGAGTGCATGATGCTTATCTCCTGTTTTTCATCGGCAAAAGACGCCGTGCAGTCAAACATTACCGGGAGATGATATTTTGCGGAAAGCTCAAGGCCGAGACGATGGGGAGCAAAAGGAGGAGCCTGAGCATAGATCATTTCAATATCCGGGTCATCCTGCAAAACCTGTCCTGCAACAACTGCAGCTCTTCTCTCCCAGCCGCCCTCCCCCGAACAACCATTAGAACGAGTCGTTCCAGAGCTGCGCTTTCTGAAAGAAAACCGCTGTTGCGGAAGGCCGTGCACGAACCTGAACAACTGCTCGGTATCCGTCTCCTCTCCACAACGTTCAATGCCCGCATAATGAACTTGATACGGAAACCGGTCGACTCCTGCCCCGGAAACCGTATGACCGGCTACAACAACCGGCTCCCAGCCAAACTGCGGTAAGGAGGAAGCAAATTTGAAAGCACGTGACGACCCTTCGGTCATCATCGGGGGGAAGTTCATGCAAAGAAACAGGATTTTTTTCACTACACCTAACGCTTACGTGTTCCCCGCCATCTTGCGAGGCCGGGCAAGCCGGTGCCCGCAAGCAGCAATGCCACCGCAAAACCTGCAAAAGAAAGCTTCCTTCCGTTTTCAAAGCCTCCTCTGTCGAAAGAAAAGACGACCTCATGCTCTCCCTCCGGTACCGGAACCCCTCTCAGCAGGCCGTT
>JAKSDC010000018.1 GCA_022360275.1 Chlorobiales bacterium | reverse complement strand
GTCTGCCATCTCACCGGGAGAAAGCCCGCCTGACAACGCTCCTGCAACCAGCTCGTTGAGGATCGGCTGCAGCATCGGCATCACAGCCTCATTGACTGCCTGGCTGATCGCCATTTTCTTGAAGCTGTCAACAATTTGCAGCTCCAGGGCTTCAGCGATTAAACGCCCGGCATGGCCGGCATCTTCTGCCGTCTCGATCGCCGAATCGAACATTGTCACCAGATTGTCCGCAGTCAGTCCGAAAACAAGGGCAGAAATTTCAGTCAGTTCCGCGCTTGCGATATCCAGCATGCCCTCTACGCTTTTTGCTGCGTACTCATATTTCGCTCTTACCTGATCGATGCTCCGCACAATCTCCGGCGAACCGATCTTCTCCAGCGACGCACCGATATCGTCAAGCAATTCCAGACGATTCTGATACTTGATCAGTTCCTCTTCATCCTTGCCCCCAAACTGTTTTTTCAGTTTGTCGTAATCCCAGCCGCTTTCCCGCAACATCTTGAGAGAGTGCGGGCCCGCCCCTGACAACGAACGCGACAACATACCCTGATATATCTGCTGCCGCATTTTTTCCCGCTCAGCTTCTTTGCGCTCCTCTTCGTCGTCACCGCCGAATATTGACGATATCAATCCGACTGCGCCGCCAACTACCGCACCCGCTACCGTTCCAACTCCAGGAATAGCAGAACCTATTGATGCTCCAGTAGCTGCCATACTGCCCATGCTGCTTAATGCCGCCCCAACATCACCGCCAATGTTGGCTCCAATACCCTGGAAGAGACTCGAAATACCCGCGACATAAGCTTTTGTTGAATCGAAACCGGCTGTACCACCGAGCTTCGAAGCAAGGGTTAGCTGCTCTATGGCAGTTGAAAAGCTCCCGACACCTTTCAGATCATATCCAACCACGTCGAGGCCATCTGCAACATGGTTCAAAACACTTACCTGCTTCTTGATGCCCTTTTGTATATCTCCAATATCCTCTTTCTCTGATTCAGTTACGGACAACTCCTGACCACCAACTAATAGATATTCCCTTTTCGGCAAGCCACCGAGAGGCATTTCGTTCTCATCAAGTCCAAACTGGCCAAACATATACTCCTTACCCACTTGAAGGTCTTTGCTTGACACTTCATCAAACTGCTCTACGTTGTCAGCCAAGTCCTTAACATTTGGGCTAAGATTCTTATTTATAGAGAGACCGAGACCAACAATACTATCTTTAACATTATCCGATTCATTTTCGAGTTTGCTCATTGCTTTTATGTTCTCTCCGACCGTCTCAAGCTCAATGTTGTTTGCAGCATTCTCATTTCCAACAGAGCTAAGATGACCGGGCAAAGAGTTCATTAAAAAGGATGTAGAGAAAACTCCTGTTCTTGTATCATAAGACTCCTGTCTTTTCTTCTTGATTTCTCCTTTATTTTCTAGCCCTTCTAAAAAATCCAGATAAGGACCTCCGTGCTTATATCCTTGCTCCCCTCCTGTTTTTTCATATAACCATTTCCAAAATCTTTTCTCACCTTCGTCCAAACTTTTCATCCCTATATAGGTTAGTCCTACAGCTTTCCCGATTCCTGAATAACCAGCTATCTTGCCGAGCAAGGCTATTGCAAAACCTTCCTCGCCACCTGGAATATTCTTCAAGAGATCTGTTAGCCCAGTATACCATTCAGTACTCTCGACACCCACATCGACAAGTTCACCGGAAAAATTTCCCGGAATATTTCCTGTTTTAGTACCCATTCTTGCCGTCCTTGAGTTTAAGGTCAAACCAGCATGACAGAACCCCTGCCACCTTACGCTCCGCCATCATCATCTTTACGCGTATATCCTCATTTAAAACCGTCATCCTTCACATTATCCCGTTCTTCTTTTTCTATCCTGTACAGGGCGACCCAGTGCGCAAACTCGTCATAACTGATTTCCCGCTGCGCACGGGCGGCCGACATGCCTAATTCACGAGCCAACCCGAACCAGTCTCTCAGGCCCGGGTTTTCACGGAGTTTTTTTCAGCTTCCTCCACCGTAACCGACTTCATCATCTCACCGGCCAGCTCGGCAAAGGTTTCAAGACACGGCCAGTGCCGCATGTCCGCCGCCTGATCGTTCGAGAAAATCCGTTTACCGTTTTCATCGAGCGCCTTCAAGCAAACCAGCTGCACATGGTAGTACGACAAGGGATCCTGGTCATCGACCGCAGCTTTTGCCAGCGCTGCTTCATGCGGTGTGGTAGACTTGAAATAAACCGTTACCCCCCATGCCGGCACAGGCGTTGACCGCAGGCCGCCTGCGGTCATTCGCTGTTTAATGCTTTCATACAAAGCATGTTTCGCCATTACACTTCCTTTTTATCGTTATGAAAATCAGGCAACTGTTCCCTCAGTCGGTTTTGAAGAGTACACCAGACGGAACATACCTGAAGCTATGCTGTTTTTGCCCTGACCGCCGATATTCGGAACCTGGGTTACATAGGCATCGCCTGAAATTTCATCGTTGCCGGTTGTTTTCCCTTCCGGGTAGTAGTTTGCAGTCACAGTCGTTTTGTTATCATAAGCCGTCATTAATGCCTCCTGGCCGTTTGTGTCGGCTGAATCCAGCTCAGCGTTCACTTCAAGCGCATATACACCGCGCGATGAAACGCCAATGACTTCTGCGACATCATCATGCAACACCTCGGAAGTAATCTCTTCGCGGTCGGGCGTGATGTATGTCACATCCACGATGTGCTGCAAAGCATTGCTTCCGATGTACACATCTGCCAGGTTTGTTTTCCTTCTTGCCATCTTTCTTCTCCTGTTTTAGTGATTGTTTTTCCGTTTTGTTAAAACATGTTTTGGCAGCCTTAATTAGACCGCTTTTTTTCTTGGTCGTTAAAGTCGTACTGATTAATACCTCTATGGCTTACTACAATGCTGTTTCAGCATCTCCGTTTTCTGTTTGATATTCGAATTGATACACAATCTCCATTACCCCATGTGTTACGCTGGCAGTGTCATCGTACCGGCTATCCGAGCCCGAGTAAGCAAGATTTGTTGCCAAACCGTTAAAAAAACGCCCGTCGCCATCTACATCACCGTAGAGCGCGGTCTCGATCTCTGCCTGAATCTGCGCAAACGTATCGTCGTAAGTACCTCCCTCTACATAGGCATCGATCGCGATGTCCACCTCTTTGGTTGTCGCATTGCGGGTCCCGCCTTTCGATCGTTCCGGCCCGCAGTACACGCATATTCCCGGCATTGTTACCGACGTTAAAGGGTGCACTGGTGACCGGTATATCCGGCTTCCTGTTGTGCCCAAACCGGTCAGCAATGTCTCTAAACGGTCAAATATCTGCTTTCTTACATGCGCCATTTACGTCTCCATTGCTCATCTTGTTGTTTAAGAACACTTTCATCGTGCTCCTATTTTGTATAGCAGGATCCCGGATAACATCGCTTACTCCCATTCCCTTTCCTGGGTACCATCACTCGCATCGTTCTTACTTCCTTGCACAGCCTTACCTTCTCCAATGCCTGAAACATAATCGTCGCTCACAATCCAGGATCCTGCCGGAACGCGATAGATGCCGGTTTTCAATTCACCGGTTGCTTTATCCATGTACTGCACCTTCATGCTTTTATCTTCAAGCGTTCTGACCATCACGTTGACTGGTTTCTCGACCACTTTGGTCCGCATTCGGAAAGCGCTGCATCCCGAAACCGACCAGAATGCAAACACTGCACCCAAAACTACGAAGCCATATTTTGCTGCCTCTCTTCCTGCAGCTTTTCCCATAACCGTGAGTTTCTGATTGCCTTTTTCGCCCGCCGCATTGCTGAGTCCTGTTCAGGAGTTCGCCCAATTTCTTCTATCGGTTCATACTCCTGCATGGCTGAAACGCGTTCAAGAACCGTAAACAAAAAATCCACCACGATGCCCCTCAGCCACACCCCAAACGCGGTAAGGAACACTTTCAACGTTACCATCAATCCTCTCCATCCGGAATGTTGAACATCTCGCGAATACGTTCGAAAACCGGCTCAAGCATAGCATCATCAATTTTTGTCCCGGTTCCGTCGACAAGATCTTCAAGCTTGTCAAGCAGGTTGTCTGCCGCATCGCGAACTTTTTCTTCCGGCACATAACTCATGAGAGTTCCCATGAAGATGTTCACAACCGGTATTACAATTTTTTCCACTGTGTTTCCCATCTCTGCGTTTCATTAAAAGTCAACTGCATAAAGCTCAGTCTTCAACAAGCTCAAAGTGTACAAGATCGTCGAACGTATTGTCTCGTACCTGCGTGTCCCGATCCCAGTCACCACCCCAGCGAATACCGATCCCCAGTTGTTTTGCTGTAGCAAGTACGAAACCGGCAAACAGGGTCATCCTTTCCCTGTCCTGCCAGTTAACCGGCCCGACAGGGGGCGCATCGTACGGAGCAATATCGACCGCATGGCTTGGACGTCTGTTATGTTTGCTGTTTGGCCACCTCGTTTTCGATCTCCCTTCTCTAACTGCTTTTTCTTGATCGGCCCTGGTACGATGTCCGCACAACACCACGCAGTCAAAATGCCGTATCACCTCTCTGAATAGACTTTGCAGCCGGGAATCGCATTCATCAAGACGCGAGTTTGATAAGACACTGAACTGTGGCATCCTAAGCTACACCCTCGTTTTCATTACAAAACCGATATCATCATCACCCCCAATCTATCCCCTCAAAACCCTCGTATTAAAATGAAACAGGTCGGCGAAGCATCTCACCGACTCTTGTCATTCCAACTTTCCCCTTTCTTAGCGTAGTTTTTAACCGTTGCAGAGAACCTAAAATATGTGTGCATGAGTCCAGTAATAGCCAGTGAGATGAACGAACTTGCGGGGCAGCTCGGTATAGCAACCCTGTTGTTTTTTTCGCTCTTGATCGTGTCGGTAGTCCTGCTGGTTTATATCCGTTCCCAAGCCAGGCAAACAGAACAGTACATTCGCGTTCAGGCACATGAAGCAGAACAGCAAAAGGAAAAAGACAAGCAGATATATATGGGGATCATTGAAACCATCAGGCAGGACCGTGAAAAAGACCAGACCATCCTGATGAGTACGCTTGAAGATAACCGGCAGCAAATCAACATGCTCCGTACCGTTGTAGAACAGATGAGAACCCATGAACAAGCCGTCCAGGTTCTTCTCAACAAAACCAGCCAGATTCTCGAAAACAGATGTGCCAATCATTTAACCCGTAAGTCATGAGCCTTGAAAAATTGAGACTCAAACGGACAAAACAGCTTTCCAAACTCGAGGCGATACATAAATCTCTTGAAGACTGTATTGACCAGAATCTGATTGTTATTCTCAGTAAAGCCGATCCGACCTGCATGACGTCTGAACTCGAGACGAAAACGATCCTGACTGCGGCTCAAAACCTGCACGAAAACACCCTTACCATCAAAGTTCTGGGTAAAACTATCCAGCGACTGCGGGAAGAATTGTCAGGTTAAAAGACGACAAAGCAATCCATGGGAAAAAAGGCCGATATATTTATGGGCACCTCTAAAAAGTGTCATGAAAAAAAACTCTTAATGACCCAAAATTTTTGCGTAAAACCAGCAATTTCTTGACTATTCAGGGACTGGATCAAAGAGAGATCAGAGACATCGTACTTGATAGAATCAGGGAAAAATTGTAAACTTTTTCTTAGAGAACACTGCAACCAGCCAGTAACACCAGTGTACCACCACAATAACGACCTCCTCAATTACATCGCGACTGAGTTCGGTGTAGAAGCGGCTGCGTCTATTCAGGAAACCTTCGGGGGAGAATCTTTTTACATCCCCAAACGAATCGTCAAAGACGAGAAGCAGGCTTATATCGAAAAGCATTTCGGTAAAAAATCAACCCGCGAGATCGCAAGGGCAACGGGTCTTTCCGTCCGCCAGGTTCAACGGCGCCTTAATTGGCGAATCAGCAAAAACCAGCAACAATTATTCAGTTAACCTGAAATGCAAAAACCCCGGAAATCCGGGGCATAAATCTGTTTTACCTTTGCAATCAGTCGATTTTCGTATCTGCCTTTTCCAGCATAATCCGCAAAACATTTGCTATTCTCCCAACCTCTTCCCGTTTTACCCACAGGATATCCCCGATATGGAATCTCTTCTGCAAAAATTGCCTAAATGCAGCTATTGCCTTTTCCCATGTTTGCTGTCTTGTCACCCTTATCCATAGTCCTTCCAGGTAGCGCAGCTGTCTTGGCGTTGCAAAGCGAGCGTCTCGCCGGACAAGCTCTTCGTAACGTGTTTTCAGGTTACTTGGCGCAGATGCCCAGAACATCGCATCCTTCCCGGCTATGCCTCGAGAACGCATCATCTTATCCAATGCAGTTATGGCTTGCATCGCCTGTTCACGGTTCATCTGCGTACAGGACCCAACCCCCCAGCTTGACAGAAAGCCTCGATACTCAATGTCTGTCATCCCCAGTTTCTTCTGTCTGATCTTGATGTCTTTTCGCTGCTCTTTCGTGCTTTTCATTTCATCATCATTTCTGTTGTACCCATCAAGCAAAAGGGCACAACTCCCCTTGGTCATTACACTTTTTCCCTATCAGGGATGACTCTCAGATGTACTCCCTCGACTTCCTGCCTGCTGACCACCACACCGTTCTCCTGCAGAGAATCGTTCACCCGGAACCGCCTTACTCTCTGCCAGCGATACCCCAAAAGCACCCTTTCCCCCAGTCTTGTCGTACCCTGTGTATCCTTGATCTCAAGCAACGGAAGGATCTCTTCCTCGGCCAGTTTCCGGTTTGCTTTCTGCAACCGCTGGATTTGACTGTGCCTTTTCAAGTATTTTCTGAAAGCATCCAGCCTGAACCCTCTACCGTAAACGTATGCGAGTGCGGCAAGTCTTGCAGCGCCGTAATCCCTGAAAGGACCGCAAATACCTTCCGCTTTAACTCCTTCACTCCCTGCTGGCACAACCCTGAACACTTTATACGATCCATCTCCGAGTACCATAATCAACTGATCGAGAAGATCAGGCTGCCTCGTTGCTTCCTCTTGCTTCATCCCACAAAGCCTTTGCATACGCGCATTCTCAATCTTTCCTGCAAACCTGCTACGCGCTTCATCCAACTCCTTCTTTGCAAGTTCCAACTGGTCTTTCCGAAACCACTTGTGCCACTCCTGCTTGCTGCCGATATGCAGGTATGCCCTGAATCGCTGCCGCTTTTCGTTCCAGGAAATCCCTCCCTGTTCCTTCATCCCTCTCCTCCTTTGCCGTTCAGTTGTTCTGCAAGTAAAGCAACGCTCGACACTATGGATGCCAGAGAATGGTTCATTGAATTGAGAGCCGCAGTAAGGTAGCGGCTGTTTTCCTCCAGCAACAATACCCGATCCTCGATTGACCTTACTTTAGAAGCTTTTTCCAAAGATTTCATTTCCGAAAGATTTAGCTCAAACATATCCGACCCTTCTGTTTTACGTATTTTACAACCCTTCTGTCCGATTGAACATGCATCTCATGCTTCAGATCCTCAGAAAATCTTGATCGCATCGGCTGTTTTCATAATAAGCCTCTCGTCAAGCTCCAGACCTTCTTCAACCATCTGGACCAGCCTGAACACCAAGGTTTCAAGAAATCTCGCGGAACCATCACACGCCCGCAAGAGAGCTTTTTCAAACCCTTTCTGTAAAAGCATTTCCGTCTGGGCAAGCATCGTAACGTCTGCCAATCCAATGCCCTTAACCTTTATTCTCAGTTTAAAACGGTCAACCAGGTATTCATGAGAAGGTCTTGCCTTGGCAAGGGTATCGTAAAAAGCTTCCTGTCCGATAAACAACAGTCCTGCATTTGCCCAGTCATTGATCTGACGAACTGTATCCAGCAGATCAAGACCGATATTTTCCGCCTCATCGAAAATCACAAGACTTTTCCGCCGCCTCAGCTTTTCGCATACCTTCACCAGCATCTCATAGGCGCTCTTCTCGTCGACACCTACCTGCTTCGCTATTGCCAGCATGAGATGTTTCCGGGTCATAAACCTCGACGTTCGAACATACACAACATTTGACACCGACGCCCTGTACATTTCCGCAGCCGTTGTCTTTCCCCTCCCCCCTTTCCCGGTAAGCAAACCAATCAAACCCTGATACTGGCAGATCTTGGCGGTGCTGAACATTGCCTCAACAACAGATGTTTTAACCCGGCGAAACTTCTTTGCCTCACGGTTCCCCGACATAAACCGTCTCTCAAGGATCCTCTCAAGAGCAGAACGGAGCGCAATTTCAAAAGCCATATCTTTCACCGAGTACTTCTTATTCATCCAGGCAGACAGAGCAGAATCCCTGTAGCCGGCCTCTTCTGCAATAAACCTTCGCGTTACACCTTGCTGTGAAATATCTCTGACCAGTTCTCGAAGCTCATCGGCTGTCATTTCAGCCACAACCTCAGCCCCCGGCAAAGCCTTCTGTTCTCTTTTTTCCATGGTGAGCAGATTACACGTTGAGCAGTCCATCACGCTGCATTTCAGCCGTCGATATTTTCAAACATTTTCCACTTTTTACACGACGTATACCTTCCCCCATCTTTCTCCCAGGGAAACAACCAGTCTGACTGACGCTCACGTCGGAGCCAGCGCCAAAAAAAGCGTCTGATACGTTCCATGAATACATCCTCCTGTTTAAAGTTATGTTTAAGGCACCTCCTTCTTAATCATCCCACTCATCGCTTTCCGGTATACGCTGGGCTTCAGATCTGATCATCTTTTCGTTCAACTCGTCCAGCTCTTCTATACTTGACCAACCTCCTTCAGTTCCCGTCTTCCTGGACTCCAACGGTTTTGTTTCTTTCGCACTGCCATTCCTGAAAATCCGCAGCCCCTTTTGGTCGGAAAGACGCATCCGAAACACATCCAAACCATTCAACCCTGACGACGGCGCCTCAATTGCATGTTTTACAAGCTTACGCTCACCGTTAACCGAAGCCCATGCTTCACTCAGTGCCCGCTGTTCTTCTGCTGTTTCTGCAAGAGATCGCACGCGGAAAAAATCCAGATAACCAATCCCCAGAAACTCATGCGTGCCACCACTGAAGAAATACGCCTTTTCCGGCTGAATCAGGTTGCGCCTTGGATACACCGTTTCTTTCTTGCCTTTCCATACAGACATCCACGGCCCCCAATACAAGGCCTTATACCCTATGCGTTTCGACACCTCTACGTCTTCGTATCCATTGCGCCCGATTTTTCTTGAATTTCCTGTACATCCCATCAGCGAAATCAGCACTTCCCCATCAAGCATCGGACGCTCTTCAAGAAACTTTGAAAAGGCCTCATCAGGAGTCAGCCCATGCAGTTTACTTTGTTTGTCCGTTTTCCTGTTGTTTAGATCGTCGATGAAAAGATCCAGCATCATGATAAAGTCACCATAGTCCAACACGTCCCCTCTTTTGATAATCCGCTTCAGTTCATCTGTTCTCGCATAAGTATTCGTACCTGTGTATCCTTTACACAAGATCCTCTCGAACCCTTCGTGCAGCTTTAAAAACCATCGTTCAATCCTTTTTGCTCTTGCATTGAACGGGATAGCAAAAATAACCCTTGCTACACCTGTTTGTCCCAGCACCGATCTCATCCACGTTTCATCGTGCTCAATACGAACCTTGCGTGTTCGTCCGCTGAAATCCTTCGACCGGTAATCCTTGCCGTTGTCCAGATATACAGTATTCGGCACACCGTACCGGGCTACGGCACCAAGATAAACGTCAATGACATCCTGTGCATTTGGTGTTGAGGTTTTAAGAACATAGTAAAGCAGCTTCCACGACCTCATATCCAGCACAGCCGATATCCAGAACCTCACAAGACGTTCACTCTCCGGCGATTTCACCATGATATCAAGCTGTGCATGATCGAACACCCATGCGTATCCAGCAGGACAATCGCTATCATCACGATCCAGATAATGACCGTATTTCCTTTCGAACGCTGCAAGGCCATAACGTGCCCGGTATGCTGCTGCTGTTCCGGATACCCCATATTCCTGCTCCAGGTCACTATACAACCTTCTCAGAAATGCCGAAGCAGAGGGAAGCTTATCCGAGGGCGGAAAGCCGGCACGTAAAGCAACTTCTGCAGCCAACCCCCGGCATTCACGAATTGATGGAGCTGAAGGTTGTAGAAATGTTTTTCGGAATGTCCCGAATACTACACGGTCAAGCCCCTGCTTCTTTAAATCCGCAAAGGACCAATGTTTTCCCCGGTTCTGACCGTACCCGCCGAAAAAAGCATCTACCCCCTTTTCTTTTAACTCCTTTGCCAGCTTGTATACCGATTTCAAACCTACTGGATACACGGCATGCTCCTTGTTCCAGTGTATAATGAGTTCTTTAAGTTCACTCAATCGGGGAAGCTTCAAGTCCTCGAAAAAACCAACCGACTGAAAAAAAGGATAGTATTTATCGTATTTTCGACGATTATAATCAGGTGCCTGCAAATAAAGCTCTGGCAACTTCGTTAAATCAATCGATGAAGAGGACACCCCGAGAACCTCCTGGTCAAAAACACTCAACTGCTCCTTTCTCCAGTTCATCTGCCCCTTTTTGGGCAACGATGAAAGTAGTATTCTATATTGTTTGCCACCGTTTCCGTGAACCATTTCGGTGACGTATTTTTTATTTTTGCAATTCTTTTTAACCGCCCTGTCAGTAATCCCCAACAGTTTCCCGGCTTCTTTAACTGTAAGCCATATATACCGGTTTGCTAATCCGCTGTCCTCACATCCGTTAGACCGGGAAGGAACATTGTTTGAACGGTTCCCGCGATGGTTCCCGGCTTTGACGCACAAGGCAGGAACTCCTGAATGGGGTCTCTCAACAAAACTCATACAATCTGACGAATTGAACGCTTGAATTTCCTGACCTCTCTTCTCCGTTTTTGCAGTTTGCGATTGAAGAGAGCTGCAAGCTCAGGACTGGGCGACTTTCGCTTGAACAGTGCCTTGTGAATAACACTGACATCGACTCCCGTTTCGTCAGATATCTCCTTAAGTATTCCCCTATAAGGATAGCTTCGCAGATCGACCCCCTTCATACTGATTGATTTTTTTTATCTTGAATTTATCTTGCACATCTCAATTATAATCAAAAAGATTGTAATTGCAAACAAATTAAAATCATTTTGATTAGCAAAAACGAGGAAATAGCCACCCGTCTGGAAAGCTTCATAAAATCAAAAGGCTGGTCAAAGGCGGATTTTTCCCGTGCTGTAGGGATTCATCCGCAGAATGCAAACAGATATTTGAGAGGAAGTTCAGACCCCCGAAAAATCATAATCAATCTGATTCCTCATGGCCTGAACCCAGAATGGGCCAGAACAGGCGAAGGTGAAATGTGTAGTAATGACGAGGAATTAAAAAGCTATTCAAAAGCTCTTGAACGTGTCCAAAAACAATATCCGAACGGTTTGGCCCGTAAAAATTCCGGCTTATACGCAATGCCGCCCGAAAAAGGCATGACCATGGCACTCGGCTCCAAAATGTGTGTGGAAGGAATAGAAGAAGGCGATATGCTCATACTTGACGATGACGCGACACCAAAACCGGGAGATCTGGTTCTGAGAATTGAAAATGATGTTCCTGCTGTTTCACGCTATATGGGAGGGCAAGCCGATATCGTGGCTGTAGTGATTCGCCTCATCCGCGATCTCAGGCAAAAGTAATAGGATGTTTTCTACAACCAAATGCGAATGCTCTCCGGAAACATGGGGAAAAGTTGAGGTTTTGGAAAAGAACATCTGTAAGCGACCAGCCCAAACAACTCAAAAGAAAACAACCATTTAAGTTCCTTGGTGTCATTTTCACAGGTTTCCAGAACCTGCTGCGTGCTTATAACAACCCCTTGAAGTCAATACCCCGGTAGAGAACCAGATGGTGCTGGGTCTGCAGCAGCGGCTCCTTGCGGCTCCAGAAACGATCATAAACAAAGGCCACGATCTCCTCGATTTGCTCGTCGTTGTAGCGATGGACATCAGGGTAGAGCAGGATCATCCATATCACTTCCATGAATTTGCTGAAATCACTCACATAAAACTCGACTCTGCTCGGTGCCAGAATAATCTGAGCGTCCCTGAAAAGCGGCATCTCTCCGAGTTGCTTCTTCAGGGTCAACAGGCTCTGGTCGTTACGCACGCCGAAATACTTGCCGGCAAAATGATTGTACAGCCAGGTTGTCGTCATCGGGTTGTTGCTCTCGGCCGCCATCATGACAGCATGAATGGCTCCTGTGCTGGCAAGCAGGTAGCGGTAGATATTTTCAAAAAGCCTGCTCCACTCCTTTTCACGGCAGTAGTAGAGCGAATGGTGCAGCGTAACAAGATCCACTTTCTTCCTTTTGAGCGGCCTTTGAAAAAAAGTTTTCGTATGACCGGGATCGAAAAACGCTTGCTTGTAGTCACCCTGAATAGTCGTCACATGTCCGGTGTTCTGACGGCGAACTCGCTCGTTAACCCTGTCGAGGGCTTTTTGATCGATATCGAACAGATAAAGCCCGCCCCGGAAAGCCGTTTCAAGAATCCTGAACTGCGGCTCGTTACTCGACCCGATCGACAGTGCCCGCAATTTTTTTGCAAGAGGAGCCGCCGCGGACAGGGTTCGTATCACTGCTGCCAGCCGCTCACCGATATCGACCTTGTCGCTGCTGTACCGCGACCAGATCCTGTCCTGATCGACCATCCGGGTAGCGGCTGATCGAATCCCTTCCTCGATAACGGCATTTCTTGTTTTTTGCCCCATCTGCGTTCATTTCCAAGCTTTTACAGACAACCTTTCCCAAGATATTTAAAAAACCGCCCAACTTCCCGATTTCAGCGCAAAAAACAACTGGAAAAGACTCACGTTTGAGCGCCCCGAAGAAGCGTCGCGACTAATCCTATTCTTTTTCTATCAGATACTTCCAATACTTCATCGGCATGAATGACCGCTGAAGATCAGGATTCTTTCTTTCGGGAATGGCGATGTGTGCAACAAAGGCTTTCCAGAGCCGCTGCACCTCTTGCTCCTCCTCGGGAAGCTCGGGCGAACGGAAGGATTCAAGGGTACCGAAATCAAGTTTTTTTCCGTCCCACTGCGAAACAAGCGAACGTTTCACGTCATAGATGAACCATTGCTGGGTCCGCAGCCTGCGGGTAAAGAACCGTGACAACGGCTGAATGATATTGAAGTCGGGCTCCATTTTGGCAAGGTAGCTTCCGTCTTCGAGCATGGCGAAGCGAAGAATCCCTTTGAAGCGATGCACTTCGCGGGCAACCTTGCGGGCAAGGAAATGAACGGCGTGAACCGCCGGATGGGTAAGGTGAGCCTCTATCCGGCTCCCGTAAAGGGATACCAGATTGATGTACTGCAGCAGCCTGGTCTCCATTTCCTCCTTCTCGGATAGTACAACATACATCACCTGCCGCGCATTTTCCGGGTATGCCGCCGAAAATCTTCGTACAAGGATATCCGACCGCTCGGCGTTCGTAGCGATAAACAGCCCTTCATCGAACAGTGTCTGCTGCCGCGGTTTCAAATCAACCTCCTGCGGGTCGTCTTCGTGCCGCAGAATATGGTCAATTGCCGAAAAAAGACCTTCGGTTGTCCCATCGTAACGGTAAAGGTTCATTGTTGCAGTGACCAGTGACAAGAGACGAGTGACGAGAATCAGTCTTTAACGGAATCCAGATGACGAATCATCCCTTGTATCATTCGTCTTATTTCAGTGATTTTTTGTAATTGACAGTTAACTGCTGAATCGGAGGCAAAATGAAGACGCCGGGCAAGTTCCAACTGTGTTTCGACTTCAGCTACAGATCCCAGTCCCATATAAAGAAAATGTCCGAATTCTTTCTTTCCGTGACGTGCTGCTCCTTCTGAAATATTTGAGGGTATGGAAACCGATGCTCGTCTTAACTGTGCTGTAAGGCCATACTTTTCCTCATCGGGAAAACCTTTGGTAAGGTTGTAAATTTCTTCTACAAACGACATGGATTTCTGCCATACAATCAAGTCTTTATGAGAGTTCATAGCAAATCGGAGTCTACATTATCTCGTCACTTGTTACTCGTCACTGAAACAAGCTTATCTGGCGCTGTTTTAGAGGCTGCTGAGCGGGGATGGTTTCGGCTGCAAGGAGTTTCTGGCGGATAAGTACCGGCCTCTCAAACAACCGCTCAACCGGTCTGCCGGAACAGGTGATAAAATATCTTGCCCGCTTCATGACTACTCCGATCTTTTTCAGCCCGTCAGGCGTCATCACCGCATAGCGGCGCGCTGCAACGATTCGCTTTGCCGAGGTTACGCCGACTCCCGGAACTCTCAGCAGTGCGGCATAGTCGGCCCGGTTGACGTCAACAGGGAAAAACTCCGGATGACGAAGTGCCCAAGCCGCTTTCGGGTCGAGATGCTCGTCCAGGAAAGGATGTTCTTCCGAAAGGATTTCGTCAGCGCTGAACCCGTAATTGCGCAGGAGCCAGTCAGCCTGGTAGAGACGGTGTTCACGATTCAACGGAGGTTCGGCAAGGACCGGCAACCGTTTATCGCTGTTAACCGGTACGTAAGCCGAGTAATACACCCGTTTCAGGTTCATTTTTTTATACAATCCCTGTGAAAGCCGAAGAATCCTGTAGTCCGACTCGGGACTTGCACCGATTATCATCTGTGTGCTCTGTCCTGCAGGTGAAAAGCGGGGAGCCCCGCGGCTTTTCTTTCTCTCAAGACGGTTTGCGCTGATTGCATCACCGAGAAAACCCATCGGCTTGAGAATCGATTCCTTCTGTTTCTGCGGCGCCAGCCTGTTCAGCGAATCCCCGGAAGGCAGCTCGATATTCACGCTCAGACGATCGGCATAGAGACCTGCCTGGCGCACCAGCTCCGTGCTGCACCCCGGAATAACTTTCATATGTATGTAGCCGAAAAATTTCTTTTCTTCACGAAGCCGTTTCACAACTGCCACCATCCGGTCCATCGTGTAATCGGGACTCCGCATGACTGCCGAACTGAGAAAGAGTCCCTCAATGTAATTTCTCCGGTAAAACCTGATCGTAAGCTCAACAAGCTCCTCAACAGTAAAAGAAACTCGCTGTGCCGGATTCGAAGAGCGGTTTACGCAATACGAGCAATCGTAACGGCAGTCGTTGGACAACAGCACTTTCAGGAGAGAAATACAACGTCCGTCATCTGCCCACGAATGACAGATACCCCCCGTGGATGCATTCCCGAGCGTACCCTCTCCTCCGTTTCTGCTGCTGCCGCTCGACGCACACGAAGCATCGTAACGGGCCGAACCCGAAAGTATTTTCAGCTTGTCGAGAATATCCATAGCTCAATATATAACTGGGAGATGAATTGTTGATGTGTTGTTTTGATCCACGAATTGACACGAGTTTTCTCGAATGTCCCTGCATTTCCCTCCTTACTACTTACTCCTGCGAACGAAGTGAGCTACTTCTTGCTCCGAGTTCCGAACTTTCTCTCCACTAGCTCTGCCACACGGCGCGCTCCCGTAACGACGCCGGGAAGCGATTGCCCGGGAAAAACCGAGTCGCCTGCCAGGAAAAGGTTCCTGAACGGTGTTCCCGGACCTCTGACGTTGAAAAGAGAGGTCTGGGGGTAACCGCCGACATAGCCGTGCTTTCGTCCGGTATACCGTTCCCAGGTAACAGGCGTTGCCGCGGAAACCGAATGGATTTTCTGCTCTATATCGTTAAAATGTTGTGAAAGCAGCAAAAGAATTTTTTTTGTATAGGACTCTTTCAATCGACCGTATTCCTCTTTTCCGGCTGCTTTTGCCTCGAACCACGGCTCAGGACGACTATGAGTTGAAACCGTAACCGCCCTGAACCCTTCCGGAGCCCTCAGGCTGTCGTCAGAAGGGGAAACGGAAACAAAAATGCTGTTGCCCTCACCAAGATCGCCGCGTTCCCTGACAATCTGCACATGGCCGACCGGCATTTCATTGAATACAGATTCCTCGACACCGAGGTACAGGACAAAAGCGCCCCATTCGGGTTTCGGCACCTTGTTTCTCGCAAGAGAGACACGTTCACCCAACAAACCGGCCAGCGACTCGGGGGTAAGGTTTGCAATAACGAGATCGGCAGGATGAGAGCGGCCGTCAGAGGTTGTCACTGACACCACATGCCGTCCTCTACTCTCGATATTTTGTGCAGCCGCACCGTAGAAAACGTTGCCGCCGTTATCGTTAACCGATGCCGCAAGCTTCTCGGCAACACTGCCGATACCTCCGGTAAGACGGTGCGTTCCTTTTGCAGGCAGGTCGAGCGCAATGGCGGCATTGACTGCATTCGCATGAGCAGCCGTTGTCTGAACGGAGATAAGCAACTGGGCATCGACGAAACGCACAAAATCACTGTCGGTATCGAGCCCGTACGATGCGAGCCATTGCAAGGCTGTCTTGTAAGCAAGAGGGAGCATGGGAGAGAGAGACGGCGTTTTGCGTATCACTTTCCTCAGAAGAGTGGAAATATCACCAAAACCGCCAGGCGGCCATGGAAGCACCTCGCTCGACAGCGACCAGAGAAGAGAGGCAAGACGTTGTTGTGCATCCCAGAAAGGCTCTGAAACAGGAAATTCCCTGAGAATTTCCTGTTTCGAATGCGAAAGATGAATCAGTCTGTCACCATGGATGAAGTCCCATGCGGCACGACAGGACAGTATCGGCCAGGATATGCCAAGCTCCTCTCCCAGCAAGGCAAGCGGTCCTTTTTTGTGAAAACCACACCCAACCGTCGCCCCGGCATCAAAGCGATACCCGTGACGATCGAACGTTGCTGCACATCCTCCCGGATATGTTTGCGATTCAAGAACGGTAACGGCAACTCCTCTCTGTGCAAGCAGCGCCGCGACAGTCAAGCCGCCGATACCTGCGCCTATAACGACAGCCTTGGTCCCTTTTTCTCTCAATTGTAGCAACGATACATACTCAACGAAACAGCGGATTTTTCTATGGGCTTCTCATAGTTGAGAGCGCCCTGCAATCCTTTTTCTAACATGCAACACTGCTCGAAAAATCCCTTTACGGAAATCAAGCAGCGGGAAAAGGCTGCAAACTGTTCCGGAACAAGAAACAGCTTGAGCACAGCTGCCCTAAAAAGATTACGCAAGCAGCAAATACACCCGGATCTTGAGTTGTTCGGGAGGTGTCCCGGCAGGATCGTTCAGATAGATTTCGTAGGCCACGCCGTTTGCCTCCAGACCATTATCGCTGATCCACTTCATAAGGGCATCGTATACCGGCTCGGCCTCTTCATAAGGGCCAATATAGAGACTGCCTACCGCCTTGCCTGAAGGCGTCATTGTGGCTTGGATGGTGCCTTCTCCGTCCACTCCCTCCTCAACCGGAAACCCGAACTCCACCTCGAGATTATCCATCTCCATGTTGTAGTAGACCGTAAAAGGAGGCCCCGCCGGTTTTTTGCCTTTTGCTTCGAGATAGCTCGCAATTGCGCTGAATCCTTGGTCGAACATCTCTGCAATATCGCCGGCTTTGGTTTTCAGCCGGATGGCAAGTGCAGGACGCGGCTCCAGATTTTCCAGCTTACACTGAAAAGCACATTCAAAATCCATCGCAATCTCCGTTGAATTGATAGGTTAAAAAGAGAGTATGCCGAGCTTGGTTTGAGGAAAGCAAGATTGGGTCGGCGTAGCGGGATTTGAACCCACGACCCCTTCCACCCCAAGGAAGTGCGCTACCAGGCTGCGCCATACGCCGATAGAAAAACTGAAACTAGGCCCGGACGGGGAGTAATGATAAACAAATCTTATGTAAATATAAATTATTTTGGCTTTTTCTTCCCTGCCTGTCTCTCTTACATGGCGACCCCTGAATTTGTTTTATGCCCCTGCCCAAGCACTGCGCCCTGTTTTCAAACCACCCTGCATTCGGCAAGAATCAAAAGTTATTATATTGTTTTTTTGCATATTCAATTGAGAAACCGACGAATCAGATGAGCTACTTTTCCGGCAGCCGGTGCAACATGTTTTATACCGATACGGCGGAAAACAACCCTGCCTCGAAAGACAAGCCTGCAGTGCTTTTTGTTAACGGGTGGGCTATTTCCTCTCGTTATTGGCAACCCTTACTTGAAAAACTTGCATCCGATTACCGTTGCGTCACTTATGATCAAAGCGGAACGGGAAAGACCGTTATCAGGCAAAACCAACAACCGTCTTTCACCATCGAAGGTTTTGCGGACGAAGCCGCCGCGCTAATCGAGCATCTCGAACTGAACAAAGGGAGAAACCTTCATATCATCGGGCACTCCATGGGCGGCATGGTTGCAACGGAGCTCTCATTGCGCTTCAGTGATTCGCTTCTTTCCTCAACCATCCTTGCCTGCGGAATCTTTGAGGAAAATGCATTTACCTCGGCCGGGTTGATGTTTCTCGGCGGCCTCATCGATTTCTCGATGAATTTCCGCAACATTTTCCAGGTCGAGCCGTTGAAGTCACTGTTTATCAGACGTGCAGCAACTGCTGAAATAAAGAGAGAATACGGCAATATCATCGTTGAGGATTTCATTACTTCCGACAAGGATGCAACAAATGCAGTAGGGCGCTTCTCTATCGACCGTAAGGTTCTGAGAACCTATACAAAACATGTTATCGAGATCGCTTCGCCTGTTCTCTGCTGCGTCGGCATGAAGGATCATACCATACCGCCAGAAGGAACAGTTACCCTCTACCATACGCGAAAAAAGAAAGCAACCTCGCCGACAAAGCTTGTTCAGTTCATGAATCTGGGGCATCTGCCCATGCTCGAAGACACCGAGCGGTTTGCCGAGCAGCTTAAAAAACATTTTGAATCTGCAGACCAATTTCATAAAAACAGTCCACATGAAGCTACGGGAAATGACGTCCTTCAGATAGTATAACTTTCAGCCACTCATCCCGACTTGTCGAGTAACATTACGCTGATAACAATCGATACCGACGGCGAAACCCGACTTTCTCTCTCTCGGAGATCGAGGTCGAACAAGATCATTGCCGAGCTGTTAGACGCAAAGATAATGGTTCAATAGCTCAATGACTTTTAGTAATTTAGCACTCGTTACCGTAGCGTAACGGGAGACCCGGACAACTGCTTTATTCGGATACGAGAAATGGTAAGAGAACGCGAACTATGGTGAACAGGAACAGCATGAAAACAAAAAAGAACGAAAAAAAGAAACGGCGAAAGTTATTTTCCCGGACGGTGATCGTCGCGTTGTTTGCAGTCGTACTGGCTGCGATGATCATCTACGTGTTCAGTCTTCTCAGAACGCTTCCAAGCCTTGAAGAGCTTGAAAATCCAAATCCTGAACTGGCTTCACTGGTATATTCGTCGGACGGAAAGCTGCTGCACAAGTATTTTCTGAAAAACCGTACGTATGTACCGCTCGACTCCATCTCGAAATATGTCCCTGAGGCCTTGATCGCTACCGAAGATCTTGCCTTTTACCATCACTGGGGGTTTGATGTTCGCAGATTCGTACTTGTCATTGGCGAAAACCTCCTCAAGGGACGGGAACGGTGGCACGGGGCAAGCACCATTACACAACAGCTTGCAAAAAACCTCTACCTGACCCAGGAACGTACCATAACCCGCAAAATCAAGGAGTTCTTTACCTCTATTGAGCTTGAACGGACCTATACAAAGGATGAAATTCTCGCTCTTTACCTCAATACGGTATACTTTGGGTCCGGAGCTTACGGAGTCGAAGCTGCTGCCTGGACATATTTCAACAAGCCGGCAAACGCACTGACACTTCCCGAAAGCGCCACCCTTGTCGGCATTCTGAAAAGTCCGAGAGCGTATGATCCGTCACGCAACCCGGAAAACTCGGTTGACCGTCGAAACCTTATTCTGGCACTGATGGAAAAAACCGGCTTTATTTCCGAAGCAGAGTTGGATAAAGCGCAGAAAAGCAAACTTGCCCTTGATTATACTCCGGTCACCAACCACGGTAAAGCGCCTTACTTCACCGAATACATTCGCCAGACCCTGAAACCGATATCACGGCAGCACGACATAAACGTTTACAGTGACGGTTTGAACATCTATACGACGCTTGACAGCAAAATGCAGCGCTATGCACAGGAGGCTGTAGAGGAACATCTCTCCTGGGTACAGGAACGTTTTGACAAGTCCTGGCGATGGCCGGAAAAACTGAAGAACCAGATAATCAGAGAGACACCGCGTTACCAAGAACTCCTGAAAAACGGACGCTCGGCGGAGCAAGCGCTCAAGGAGCTGCAGCAAGACAAAAAGTGGCTGGAGAAACTGCTGCACGAGAAAACCCGTGTGCAGGTGGCTTTTGTTGCGCTCGATCCGTCGAACGGCACTATCAAGGCATGGGTTGGTGGGAGAGAGTTCAGTCCCGACGAGTACGAGTACCAGTTCGATCATGTCTGGCAGGCAAAAAGACAGCCGGGGTCAACGTTCAAACCTTTTGTTTACACGGCAGCTATTGACAAGGGCATTCCTGCCAATCACCGAATCCTGAACCAGCCGCTTGCGATCAAAGCAGGTAACAAGGTCTGGATTGCGAAAAACGCGGATCATTCGTCAGGAGGACTTACCACGCTCCGCCATGCGCTCAGTAAGTCCGTCAACCAGGTTACCGTCCGCTTGATGCACGAGTTTCTGAGTCCTTCAGAAGTTATCGGCTACGCAAAAAAAATGGGCATCCGTTCAAAGCTCGAGCCCAATATGTCCATTTCACTCGGAACATCTGAAATAACCCCGCTTGAGCTTGCGTCTGCTTTCGGTACTTTCGCGAACAACGGTGTCTGGGTTGAACCGGTCAGCATTTCCAGAATAGAAGACAAATTCAACCATACCGTGACCGAGTACAAACCGATTACAAGAACCGCCATTGACTCGACGACAAACTACGTCATGGTCTCCATGCTTCAGGATGTGGTCAAACGGGGAACCGGGGTTGCCATACCCTATCGATACGGAGTAAACATCGAAGCGGCCGGAAAGACCGGTACAGGTCAGAACCTGAAAGACGCCTGGTTCGTCGGCTTTACGCCCCAGATTGTAGCTGCCGTCTGGACAGGCTTTGATGATGAAAGAATCTATTTCACTTCCATGAGCTACGGTCAGGGAGCGAGGGCGGCACTGCCGATCTGGGCGAACTTTATGAAAAAGTGCCTAGCAGACAGTTCTCTCGGTCTGGAAAACAGGTACTTCCACATGCCTGAAACCGTGATTGCCGTTCCGGTTTCCCGCAGCAGCAACCGCCCGGCCGAACTCTTTACCGATGATGTTTATGTAGAATATTTTACCCCTCAAGGGTTCAAAAAATACCAGTCCGGCCTGCTGCAGGAGTCTGTTGAAGAAGAGCAGCAAGTTGCGGAAGAAGCAGAAGAAACCGCGTTCACGGACAACTATACAACGCCTCCCCGATAGCATCATCTTTTGATTTCATGTCTTCGGCACGTCATCAGATGACGACGGCTAAACCACTTAACACATGCACGCTTATGCACTCGGTTCTGGTTCTCGATTTTGGCTCACAATACACACAGCTTATAGCGCGGCGTATACGAGAAATCGGTATCTATTCGGAAATTGTTCCTTATAACACGCCGCTTGAAAAAATCAGAGGGCACAACCCCGGAGCTATAATCCTGTCCGGAGGACCCAGCAGTGTCTACGGCGAATCAGCGTTCCACCCTGATGAGGGAATATTCAGACTCGGTGTCCCGATTCTCGGCATTTGCTACGGGCTTCAGGTCATAGCCGCCCATTTCGGCGGAGCGGTTGACGCCTCGGCAAAACAGGAGTTCGGCAGAGCCAGAATCCGGATCGAACAGCAAAACGGTGCTGCGGCAAGCATGCTTTTCAAGGACATCCCGGACTCCGATGTCTGGATGAGTCACGGCGACAAGGTAATACGGATGCCCGAAGGGTTTTCGGTTACGGCGAGCAGCGGTAACTCGGAAATGTGCGCCATCGAAGCAACCGGCAGCAAGGCCGCCCTGAAGGTGTACGGTCTGCAATTTCACCCCGAGGTACAGCATACGCTCTATGGAAAACAGTTATTGACAAACTTCTTGATCGACATCGCAGGACTGAAACCCGACTGGTCGCCCAAAGGATTTATCGAGCACCAGATCGAGGAAATCCGCAAAACCGCCGGAAACGACACGGTAATATGCGGCATCAGCGGTGGAGTCGATTCCACCGTTGCCGCCGTTCTGGTCAGCAGGGCCATAGGAAAGCAGCTTCATTGCGTCTTTGTAGACAACGGCCTGCTGCGGAAAAACGAAGCAAAGAAAGTCATGCAGGCACTCAAGCCTTTGGGACTGAGCGTGAACCTGGTCGATGCCGAAGAAATTTTTCTCAAACGCCTCAAAAACGTTGCCTCTCCGGAAAAGAAGCGAAAGCTCATCGGCAGGACCTTCATTCACATTTTCGAAGAGCAGATTCATGAAGAGAAATTCCTTGTTCAGGGAACGCTCTACCCCGATGTTATTGAAAGTGTCAGTGTTAAAGGACCGTCAGAAACCATCAAGTCGCACCATAACGTCGGCGGCCTTCCGAAACGCATGAAACTCAAGCTCATCGAACCCCTCCGTGAACTTTTCAAAGACGAGGTTCGCGCGGTTGGAAGAGAACTCGGCATCGCCGAAGATATCCTCATGCGGCACCCGTTCCCGGGACCGGGACTGGCTGTCCGCGTGCTTGGATCAGTCAATAAAACCCGTCTCGATATTCTGAGAGACGCCGATGAAATTTTCCTGGAGGAGCTGAAATCCGGCAATCTTTACCACCACGTCTGGCAGGCATTTTCCGTCCTCCTGCCGGTACAGTCCGTCGGAGTCATGGGAGACAAGCGTACCTATGAAAACGTCCTTGCCCTTCGGGCCGTTGAATCGTCAGACGGAATGACCGCAGACTGGGCTCATCTTCCACACGATTTCCTGTCTCATGTCTCCAACCGCATCATCAATGAGGTAAGAGGCATCAACCGGGTCGCCTACGACATCTCGTCCAAACCACCTGCAACCATTGAATGGGAGTAATACTGTGAGAGAATTGTTGCTGCTTAAAATATCCGGACCGGACAAAACAGGGCTGACGGCTGAGCTTTCGTCGATCCTGGCGCGATACAACATCAGGGTTCTCGATATCGGCCAGGAAGTTATTCACAACAACCTGTCGCTCGGCATGCTGGTTGAAGTTCCCAATGAATTCAAGTCGGCCCCGGTGCTGAAAGATCTCCTATTCAGGGTTCACACGCTCGGGCTGCAGATCACTTTCACTCCTATCTCGGACAAGGAATATGAAAAATGGGTGGGTGAACAGGGCAAACCCCGTTACCTCCTGACACTGCTTGCAAGAGAAATCAAGGCCGAACAGATCGCAAGGGTCACTACTTCAATTGCAAGACATAACATGAACATCGATGCCATAACGAGGCTTTCGGGAAGGCTTCCTCTCCAGAAACGTCATGCTGGCAACACCAAGGCGTGTGTCGAGTTTTCGGTTCGCGGCACACTGAAAAACGAGAAACGTTTCCGTGAAGAGATGCTTGCCATCACCGACGATCTCGGTGTCGATATCGCTTTCCAGGAAGACAATATTTATCGGCGCAACCGGAGACTGGTGGTGTTCGACATGGATTCCACCCTGATCACCACCGAAGTTATCGACGAGCTTGCGCACGAAGCCGGAGTCGGAGAGGAAGTAGCCGCCATTACGGAACAGGCCATGCGCGGTGAAATCGATTTTACCGTCAGCCTTCAGCGCCGCGTCAGCACGCTCGCAGGACTCGATGAATCCGTCCTGCAGAAAGTCGCAAAACGCCTGCAGCTGACCGAAGGAGCGGAAAGTCTCTTTTTCAATCTCCACAACCTCGGGTTCAAAACCGCTATCATTTCAGGCGGTTTTACCTACTTCGGGCACTACCTGCAGAACAAGCTGAACATCGACTATGTCTATGCCAACACACTGGAAATAGCGGACGGAAAACTTACCGGCAACGTCCTCGGTGAAAGCGTGGACGGTCGAAGAAAAGCAAAACTTCTCGAACATATTGCCCGAAAAGAAAAGATCAGTCTTGAACAAACCATCGCCGTCGGTGATGGAGCAAACGATCTGCCAATGCTTGGTAAAGCAGGTCTCGGCATAGCGTTCAGGGCAAAACCGATCGTCAAGGAAAGCGCCCGCCAAGCCATCTCAACCCTCGG
>JAKSDC010000217.1 GCA_022360275.1 Chlorobiales bacterium | reverse complement strand
GGAGCAAGCGTGATAGCCAGAACAGCCGCAAAAAACATGGAGAAATTTTTGGAAAAAGCCAGTGGTTTGAACAAACGTCCCTCCTGTCCCTCAAGAGTAAAAACAGGCATAAACGACACGGCGATAACCAGAAGCGAAAAGAAGATCGGACGGGCGACTTCCTGAGAAGAGTGAAGCAGCACTTTGGAAACATCTCCTTTCTTCCCTTCCGACTCCCATTTTTCAAGGCCTTTATGACAATTCTCCACGAGGATAATTGCCGCATCCACCATGGCACCGATTGCAATGGCAATCCCTCCCAGAGACATGATATTGGAGGATGCCCCGGAATAGTACATGGGTATGAACGAAAGAATGATAGCGACAGGAAGTGTAACAAACGGCACCAGAGCGGAACGAAAATGAAAGAGGAAGACAAGCACAATCGCACCGACCACAAGCATTTCTTCGATCAGTTTTTTGCTTAACGTGTCGATGGCACGACCGATAAGCCGAGAGCGGTCATAGGTGATCTCTATCCGGCTTCCCTCGGGCAGCGAGGGCTCTACACGCCGCAGCACCTCTTTGACCTTTTCGATAATCCGATAGGCATCTGAGCCGTAGCGGGTAACGACGATAGCAGATGCAGCCTCACCCATGCCGTTCAGATCCGATGCACCGCGCCTGAGTTCCGGAACAAGCTTCACGTTTGCAATGTGCCTGATGAGAATAGGAGCACCGTCTGAACTAACGGCGACAGCTATATTTTCAATATCCTCCAGGCTCTCAAGATACCCGAGACCCCGGATAAAGTACTCACGCTCCGATTGCTCTAAAATCTTCCCGCCGACATCACGATTGGACTCTTTGACCTTCTGTATAACGTCCTGAATTGACAAACCGTAATACAGCAAGGCATTGGGGTTGATCTGGATCTCATATTGCTTGACATAGCCGCCCACACTCGCCACCTCGGCAACCCCGGGAACCGCTTCGAGAAGATAACGAAGCTTCCAGTCCTGAAAAGAACGCAGATCCTCGATGGAGTTCCGGCCGCTCTCATCGACAATCGAGTATTGAAGAACCCAACCCACTCCCGAGGCATCAGGACCCCGAACAGGGTTGGCCCCTTCCGGAAGCTGTTCGCGTATTTTCGCGAGATACTCGATCGTTCTGGATCGTGCCCAGTACAGGTCGGTGCCTTCTTCGAAAAGAACATAGACAAAGCTCAGCCCGAACATGGAATAGCCACGCACATCGGTAACTTTGGGAGCAGCCACCATGCTCGATACAATAGGATAGGTGATCTGATCCTCCATGAGGTCGGGGGCACGGCCGTTCCACTCGGTAAGCACGATGACCTGAGGATCGGAAAGATCAGGAATGGCATCGAGAGGAATACGGTTCAGTGAATATATCCCCCACCCGATGCCGAATATGGTCGCAAGGACAACAAAAACAGGTTGCCTGCTGCAAAAGGCTATGATCTTTTCAATCATGCCGGCTTCCTTTAATGTTGATGGCCTGCACTTGTTCCGCCCGTTTTAATCTGGGTTTCCGAGTCGATCAAAAAGTGCCCGTTGGTCACAACGGTTTCGCCCTCTTTAACTCCGTCCAGGATCTCAAAAAAGCCCTCGGCTTCGTCACCCAGTTCAACCTTTCGGGCCACAAAACGACCGGTACCGGCAACGGTATACACCATATTATGATCCCCGTTGAAAAGAATGGCCTCACGCGGGACACTCATGCGTTTTCCCAACGGAATCCGGATCCGGAACTGGACAAACGTATTTGACTTGAAATCAATGTTTTTCTCGGACCGAACCAAAGCCCGCACAAGCCTGGTTTTCGGATCGACAATGACCCCCATGGCCTCTATGACCCCCTGCTGCAGAATCCGCCCCTTCTCATCGAGAATGTCCACCTTTTGACCGACCTTGACAATCCCCACATCTCCCTGATGAATAAAAGCTTCGAAATACCCCCGGCCAATTCCGGCGGGCAAGTGGAGGCCCAACTCAGATTTGCGCTCTTTTTTGATAAGGTCGATCCATTCCCGAGAAAGGCCCAGGAACCGGAGTTTCAGTTCGGCCGACTGAATGAGTGAACGATCGCCGAGTTTCAAGGCTTCGATATACTCATTCTGCGCCACCCAGAGCTCCGGATCATGCGCAACCTTTCCGTAAACCAGAAGAGACCGGACGAGAGAGCGAACGACTGCACTATCCGTTCTGACTCCGATAACCTGGGTTCGCACAGGATCGATACGAATGCCCTCCGGATCCATGGACTCATGAGCTTCATGAGAAGCGTCATGATCGTGCTCTGTCATCTGGTCCCCGGCGGCTTTTTCCGTACCCTCAACGGGAACAAGGTCCATTCCGCAGATAGGGCATGATCCCGGACCGTCCATCCTGATCTGCGGATGCATCGGGCAAGTATAATGCGATATATCCTCCCTGGGAATGCTTTTTTCGCAGGCAATGATCCCGAGAGATAACGAAACAACGCCCAGCAGTACAAAGAAATGGTGAACCGGCTTATGGAATCTCATAAAGCGCCTCCCGCAAAAGGAAGTTGAGCAAGAGGTTTCCCGATTGCCATTTCAAGTTCGGCAATCTTTTTTTCGTGCTCGAAATAATATTGGTGCATAAGAAGCTGGACCTGAAACAGGTTCAACTCATTGGTTATAACATTCAGATAATCGACTTCATTGGCTTCGTAGCTCCTCCTCGAAGAGACCAGAGCCGCTTCGGATTCAGGAACAATACGCGAACGGTATAGCTCATACTGCTCTTTACGCTGCGCGACTTCGAAAAAGAGTTTTTCAACCTGAAAGATCGTTTCCTGTACCAGCGCTTCCTTTTCCTTTTTTGCTGCTGTAACCAGATAACGGGTTTGTTCCACCCTTTTATCCTGCTTGCGTGTAGTCCAGACAGGAATATTGATACTTACCCCTGCGGAGAAAAAATCCTCCCCGAGAACAGGCCCTTCTATGGCATTACTGCGAATACGGTAGCCTGCCGAAAAATCAAAGTCCGGCAAAACCTCCTTTCTCGCCAGCTTGTACCGGTATTCGGCTTCGTCGATCACTTTATCAGCTCTGTTAAGCCGGTGTCTTGAGTGCTGCGCTATGTTCAGAAGATCCTCCAGCCCGTAGGGAACGCCGGTAAGCGTCGTTTTTGAAACGACCACTTTCAAAGGAGTCTTTACGGGACGGTTCAGCAGGGTATTGATGCGTGATGCAAGTTTGTCCGCCATCCGATCCTGCTGAATCAGCCGTTCATGCATCTTGGACAACTCGACCTTGGTTTTGAGAACATCCTGCTGCGGAACTTCTCCAACAGCATATTTCGCTTCCAGCGCTGTGGTCAAAGCCTGTAGACGGCCTATCGTTTTCCGGCTTATTTCCGCCGCATTCACGGTGTAGTTGTAATCATAAACAGCCCCTTTGAATCCGGCCACAAGCTGATTGAGCCGTTCGAGATGTTCATCTTCTGCCTGAACCGCTCTGGACTCGGCAATTTTTTTCTTCAGACGCAGCTTTCCCGGAAAAGGCACTCTCTGCCTCAGATAGATCTGCATACCGGTCATGGGGGTACGACTTAACGAAGGATCGCCGACAGGGATGTTACTTGCCTCAAAACTCAACCGGGGGTCAT
>JAKSDC010000139.1 GCA_022360275.1 Chlorobiales bacterium | reverse complement strand
TGATTAGAATGCTTTTGTTTTACACATAAACTGCCCTAACTTCAGATACTCCTTTTCGTTGCGACAAGGAACGAAAAATACTGCAAAAAAACAAAAACATCTCGACAAGAAAGAACGCTGATCATTCCTCTATTCCCTCAACTCATTGTAAAAATTATTCTTACATCCCTCCGCTTAACCGTCAAGCTATATAAGAATACCTATGTATTTGCGAATATAGCAGCCATTCCAACCCTGAACTGTTATACAGTGTCACATGGCTTTTATCCTTATGCAACAACCCATAGTACGGCTACTGTTCCGCCCAGCTCTTTGAGGTGCAGCAAAATAACGGGGTTTTGACATGGGTTTGTCTCTGTTACGCATAATTGATTTATTATCTAATTATGCAGAGCAACTGAAACCCTAACTGTCCCGGCAAAAAGGAAAAACATGCTGAAAAAAAACATAGCCTCTGCGTTCCTTGTGCTCACCCTTGCTACATCGCTGTTTGCTCAATCCCCTATTGAGAAAACACAGGAATTCAAAACAATCCTGTCAGAGGCCAGAAAAGGCAACGAGCACTATCAGGTAAACCTGGGATACCTCTATGCCAATGGCCAGGGTGTCGAACAGAATTATGCCAAAGCTATCAAATGGTACACCCTTGCGGCAAAACAGGGAAACATGATCGCTCAGAATAATCTTGGGCAAATCTATGCTAACGGAAACGGTGTCGAGAAAAATTACAAAGAAGCCGCCAAATGGTTTCACATGGCCGCAGTTCAGGGATATGCTATGGCACAGAGTAATCTTGGATTGATCTATCTCTCAAACCAAGGTGTTAAGCAGGACCTCGCTGAAGCGGTTAAATGGTTCAGGATGGCTGCCGACCGTAGTCATACAAGAGCTCAATTTATTCTCGGCTCAATGTATCATTCAGGTCGGGGGGTTGAAAAAAACTACAAGGAAGCGGCCCGATTATTTCAGCTTGCGGCAGAAAAGCAACACCCGATGGCACAGTTCAATCTTGGTTTCATGTATGCCAACGGCCAGGGACTTGAGCAGAACTATACGACTGCCGCAAAATGGTACCGGCTGGCAGCAGAACAAGGAGACCCAAATGCAGCCCTGAACCTCGGGCTTCTTTACTCTACCGGTATGGGCGTCAAACCAAATGGCTCCGAAGCAGCTAAATGGTTGGGTGTTGCAGCCGAGAAAGGCAATGCTCAGGCACAATTAAAACTTGCTGATCTATTCAATGAAGGAAAGGATGTGAAAAAAAACTACATCGGGGCTGCCAGACTATACATGCTGTCCGCTCAACAGGGAGTGGCAGAAGCACAGTTTAAACTGGCTGAAATGTACAACGAGGGACGTGGCGTCATCAAAAACGATGCCGAAGCCAACCGTTATTACCGGATGGCTGCCGACAACGGCTATCTAAAAGCTCAACAGCAGCTTGCAGCCGCTATTGCAAAAGACACGACACAATCAGAAAAAAATGATTCGATCGTCCGGCAGCCGCGTGAGCCTATCGATGAAAGCGACTCTGAAGGGCGGACAAAACTTGATGAAATGCCGAACGAAAGCCTTGCATCAGAGAATGCTGCCACCGTAAATCGACTGGAACACCCTGGTGTTCCTCAGAAAAACAACGAAACCGTTGTGTCGACGGGCACCGATACGATACCGGAAATTCATGGTACCCCGCAAAACAGCTCCGTAGGTCGATCGCAGTATTACACTGCTGCACAGATGGGCGACAACGTCGCGGCACTGAAGCTTGCCGATATGTATGCAGAGGGCCGTGAAGGTGAACAGAATGACACTAATGCCCGCTCATGGTATCAGAAGGCTGCTGAAATGGGCAACACTGAAGCCGCATTCAAACTTGCCGGCATGATAATAGAAGGACGAGGTGGAAAACAAAGCAATGCTGATGCCCGCTCATGGTACAAGAAAGCAGCGGCAATGGGAAACAGTGAAGCCGCGCTGCAATTGGGCTTCATGTTCCAGGAGGGAAATAAGGCGCCGAAAAACAGCTGGCTTGCACGTAAATGGTTTCTTGTTGCGGCTGAACAGGACCACCCCCAAGCCCAGTATCAACTTGGCAACATATACGCTGAAGGACGTGGCGTAGAAAAAAATCAAAAAAAAGCAGTCATATGGTACCGCAAGGCTGCCGATCGGGGGCTGACCGAGGCACGTAAACAGCTTGAAAAAATGCCTGTGGATAGTCTTCGGTAACAAGCCGTTGAAAGTTGATTAGCGATGTTCAATGGTATCCTTCCGGTCTTGATCGAAACGCATCATCTGTTTACTCTTTTTCAAAACAAAAAGTACAAATTATTCACAACGTCCCCTAATTGAAAGCGACAAAAAATGGCGTATATTGTTACGTAGAACCCCGGGAGAAATATTCAAAAAATGAAACGTCTTGCCCAAAGCATATTCCTGCTTTTGCTGTCGATCGGGATACCGTTGCTGATCATTCGGCAGTTTGACGTCGGCAGAAATATTCCCTATCGGAGAATCGGTCAGAAAGTTGGTCGCGAAATCTACACCAAAAGGAGACCATCATGAATAAAAGCTACGCTATCGTCTCGGCCATTCTGTTTGGCATTGTCGCTCTGCTCCACCTGATCCGCGGTTTTCTTGGATGGGAAGTTGCAATAGGCGACTATATGTTGCCGGTTGCAGATTCGTGGGCTGTTTTCGGCGTTGCAATTTGCCTTGCTGTGTGGGGAATCCGTGGTTCAAGAAGCTATGCTGTTGTTTCCGCAACGCTGTTCAGTCTCGTGGCACTGCTTCACCTCTATCGTGTGCTGATTACACAGACAGTCGTCACCATAGACGCCCTCACTGTTCCAGTCACTGCATCGTGGGTTGGCTTTGTCGTCTCCGGAGCCCTTTCAGTATGGGGTTTTCTCAGTTACAGATCTTTGTAATTATCCCCTCCCCTGTACCCGGCCTTTTCCCCAGCCTCTTATGCTTTCCTTGAATATTTTACAAAAAATTTGCGTAACCGGGCTTGCGTTTTACAACTGGAATCATAATCTTGATACATGCTTTTTTGCAAGTAAGAGACGCTTAGACATCAGTGACTACTTTTTCTGCAGCTGTACAGTATGTCTTCCTCCGCCACGCCGGAGATAACCGCATCTCTCTTTCCTCCAACATAGAGCACAGGAACAATCGAATACGAATATAAAAGAAACAAGTATGCCCGGGCAGACACTTTCAGTTCACTCTTCCGTGACTATCGGCTCCCAGGAGTGGATGGATTCGAACTTAAAGGTGACCGCCTACAGGAATGGTGATCCTATCCAACAGGTCGATGACATTTACGAATGGAGCAATTCAACGACAGGAGCCATGTGCCTTTATGAGGAAAAACGCGAGTATGGCAAAGTATTCGGCTGCTTGTACAATTGGTATGCGGTCAATGACCCGAGAGGACTGGCACCTGAAGGATGGCGTATTCCTGAAGACGAGGACTGGCAGAGGCTTGCCGATTATCTCGGAGGAAGCGATAGAGCTGGCGGCGCACTGAAACAGCGGGGAATCAAGCATTGGAAAAAACCTAACAGCGGCGCAACGAACAACAGCGGCTTTTCCGCTCTGCCAGGAGGGTTTCGCAGTCTTTACGGCGACTTTCGCCATCTCGGCCTTTACAGTTATTTCTGGTCCTCCTCTCCCTTCAAGAATAACTGCGCATCGATCAGGGTCATGGGGTATTTCGATTCCAAAGTGATTCACACCGGCGGAGCACTTGAGAGCGGTTATTCTGTTCGTTGTATCAGAGAATAACATTTCACGTCATTGACAGGCTGTGAAAAAGGTGGCCACCCCGCTCCGGACACCATTGTCCTTGCCTGCGAGGTGATTATCGAGACCCTTGAAGGACGGACCGGATTTCAACCGCGGACTCGATAACGGCACGAGGCTTTCGTTTCAGGACCTACTCTTTAATGCAACGGACAGAAAAACCACACTTCTTGTTGAAGCTGAACCGATAAACACCGTTTTCATTGGTGGCCATCCCCCGGAACCAGACACGCCCGTGATCGGCTTCGGTAGCAGTCCAGAATGATGCGTACTTGCCGAAAAAATTAAACGGACCGTCATTATCGCGGTACCCCCCTGCGCGCGCGGCGAAACCGGTTTCATTTGTCGCCCCGGTGTTGGGTTCACTCCAGTGAGCTGTCCCGGTTTCCTTGAGTTTGCCGCCGACATTGTGTTCATTGCCCCGAAACTCTACTTCCCCAAGTTCTTCCGGCTTCATACCAAGGTGCTGTTCAAGCTTTTGCCAGTCCTCTTCTGTCGGAACACGCCATCCTTCCGGGGCGAGACCCCGGGGATCATTGACTGCATACCAGTTGTAGAGCTTTCCGTAAGCCTTTCCCTTTTCCGGGTCGTTGTCTGACTCGCACCACGCTCCGGCTTCAAGAACAACCCACTCGTCAAGCTCGGTTACACCGGGAAGAGGGTCCCCGTTGCGGTAGCGAGTTACGGTTAGATTTTCGGCCATCCATACCTGATCGCCTATTCTGACAGTCTTGTATGTATTGCCGTCAATATCCGTTACCGGCTCGCCCGGCTTTACCAGTTCAGGCTGTTTTTTTGCACATCCGGCGATGAAGATGAGAGCGAAAACCAGGGTCGGGAGCAACGATACGGACAAGAAGGGCTTCATGATAGAGAATCATTTAGGTGGACATTACAGGAAATGCAACAAAATAAAAAAAACAGGCACTATTTCAGCCGGTTCGCCGTTGGAAGCAATCGTGAATTGTACAAACCTGTTAAAAAGAATCATCATGGAAGCAAAAAATACCGTTCTCGAAGTCATGAAAAAAGAAGGAAAAGCGCTCAGCGCAGGACAGATTGCTGAAAAGAGCGGCCTTGACCGCAAAGAGATCGATAAGGCAATGAAGGCTTTGAAAAAGGAAGAGTTGATTGTTTCACCGAAGCGATGCTACTGGGAACCGAAAAAATAAGGTCACCCATACTATTATTATTGCGTACCATGATTCCAGCGTTGCTCTCAACCGTTCAGAATCGTGATAATCATTAGAGGTAGCGGATTTGCCTGATTGAAGACGGGTTCGGAGAGATTGCCTCTGCTGAACCCTGAATGGTGAAGCCTTTTTGTTATTCCAGTCCTTTGGTATCGAAAAAATAGCCGATGATGTATTCGCCTGCCTCCTGAATGGCTCTGTCAATTGCCGCTTCATCGGAACACTCTTCAAGCAGTTCAACCTCTTCGGCAAGACATACGTCTTCGGGTTCCTCTTTCTCCGTCGAGCAGCTGTCAGGATTGTTAAACGGATTGTCGGTGACGGTTCTCGATATGAGTCCTTTGAGTTTTGGATAGACAACCCTTTCAAAAACAAACCTGTCTCCTTCCTTGTATATCTTGAAATTCTTATTCATGATAGTCTCTTCCTTGTTGAAAAAAACAGGTGTAAGTTAGCCTTATTATCGGGAAAGTCAAGTGAAAGGAATCAGGAGTAACGCAATTCTTTTGCAGGTGCAAAAAAGAGAAAAGGGTTATCTGTCATGAGACTGTCTGTTCAACCCCCTCTCTTTTTCATCACACATATCCAGCATCGAAATGGATCGGGATGGTTGGAATCCAGATATCCCGAAACAAGAGTGAGTATCTCGAAAGAGGGTTCGGTTGCTGTAGTGATCTCTATCGCCGAATGTCTGGGCGGCCCCGGATCCCGTTGCGGCGCATCCTTGCTGGCAATCAGGCTGAGCCACAACCCACCTTTATCCAGATGGTCCGCTACGTTTCGGGCAAACAAAACTTGTTCTTCAGGGGAATCAAAAGAATGAAAACAGCCTCTGTCAAAGGCAAAACCGAAAGGCGCCTCATCAACCTGGGCTTTCAAAAAATCAGCTACAAGAAACCTGCACTCGACATTGCCTTCCCTGGCCTTTTGGCGTGCTTTTTCAATTGCAAGAGCTGAAACATCAACTCCCGTAACATCAAATGCCCGGCGGGCAAGCCATATGGAATTATCGCCGGTTCCGCAACCGATATCAAGTGCCCGACAGCTTTGCACCGACCATTTTTCAACCATTCCCACAAGATTGGCATCGGCCCTGCCAAGATCCCAGGGAATATCTCCTTTTGCATACCGTTCTTCAAAGCAATTTTCCTGTGCCATCGTTTTTATTTTACCCCCATCCAATCACATTGTCTCTTTCAGCGAACGCATCTGACCGACAATTAGTTCTGCAGCTGTTTGAGGACGTTCAAGCAGGAACAAGATGGCCGCACTTCGGCACGCATGACCGTTTCTTCCGCACTTTCAGGCCCTGAAATATGATAATGATGCACAATACCGTTTATGTCGGTAAATCTGCTTTTCAGCATCAACTCAAGTTCGCATTTTGCCCGATCGATCCTTGCAGGATTTTTCGACTGCTTCTCAAGGTTAAGCTCTCCCTGATATGCCTTG
>JAKSDC010000165.1 GCA_022360275.1 Chlorobiales bacterium | reverse complement strand
GCCCGAGCCGCGGTATGTCCTTTCAATGGGAAGCTGTTCGAATTGCGGAGGCCCTTACTGGAAACATGGATATCATGTGTTGAAAGGTGTTGACAGGATCATACCGGTAGATGTTTATGTGCCCGGTTGTCCACCGAGGCCAGAGTCTCTTATCGGGGGATTGATGAAGATCCAGGGGCTTATCCGCATGGAGCAGATCGGTATTTCGCGTGCCGAGGCGCTGAAAAAGTTGGAGGAAAAAAGTATTGATCCGGGTCAGCTGATTCAGGAAGCACGAAAAGGCGCGATGGCCTCATAAATAAATTTTAAGCAAGTGCCAGATGGGAGAAACCCAGGAAAATATACCACAGCCATCCGAAGTTATTGCAGCCAAAGCTGCATGGCAGATTATCAGGGAGAAGTTCGGTGACGCCGTTTCGGAGCTGGATGAAAACCCTGCCATGCCTTTCTTCGAGGTGCGGCAGGTTGAGCTCTGGAGAGATATTGCTCTTTTCATGCGTGATAATGCCGGTCTCCGTTTCAACTATATGGCGTGTCTTTCCGGTGTCGATTATCCGGAGGAGGGAAAGCTGGGTATCGTCTGCAACCTTGAGTCGCTTGGAGAGCTCGGCCACAAAATAGCTGTAAAGATAAAATGTGACAGAAACGGCGGAACTATTCCCTCGGTTGCAAAAGTGTGGAAAACAGCCGAATGGCATGAGAGGGAGGCGTTTGATATGTATGGTATGATATTCGGTGCTCATCCGGATCTCAGACGAATTCTTTGTCCGGAAGACTGGGAGGGTTATCCACTTCGCAAGGACTATGAGGTCCAGGAGACATACCACGGAATCAAGGTGCCGAATTAAGGAACCGAAACACACGTTTTAATTGTAAAAGCATTACAGATGCAGGAGTTGGGAAAGGCGGAACATCCATCAGTAAGGGTTACCCCGAAGGGTGATAACCGGGTTGTAATTGAAAAGCACATCTCAAGCGAAGAGATGATCTTGAATATGGGTCCCCAGCACCCTTCCACGCATGGTGTGCTTCGGCTTGAGTGTAAAACGGACGGAGAGGTTGTTGTCGAAGCGGAGCCATATCTCGGCTATCTTCACCGCTGT
>JAKSDC010000163.1 GCA_022360275.1 Chlorobiales bacterium | reverse complement strand
GAACGGAACTTGTTATGCCTGTAGCTGTGTTTTCGAGTGAGTTCATTGCTGCAAAACAAGTGCAATGGAAAGCATTCAGAAAACGGCTTCCGAATGAATTTGTTCCTGAGATGTTCGACGAGGTTGTCCACCAGTTACAGGTGTTTCTGGCTCCAGTTGCGGAGGCTATAAGTGCAAAAAAGAGGTTTGCGGATATTTGGATAGCACCTGATTCATGGCAGAAAAGTCATGAATGGCCAGAGAAATGTACGTGATTGTTGTTAGTTGTTATTAATCGTTTTTGATAAAATTTTTGTTACGTGACTGTTGCATGAGAAAATGTGGCGATCTTCTAACTTTTTATTTTAGTGTTGGTTGGATTAATATGCCCCAATATACATGGTAGAGGTCAGAGGTTCGACTCCTCTATCACCCACGAAAATAAAGACTTAGCAGTCCTTATTTTTCCTGCATTTGGGCCGTTTCCTTTCTTAAAGTCCTCCCATTTATATCGTTGTTAATAAATACTACCTCTTTTTTGTGATCATTTCTGTGACGCATATGCGACGCGAGATCAGGTTGCTTCAGTCAAAATATTTTGGTTAAGCCATTGAAAAAATGAGGGATACGATTTTTACACTACTGCCGTGTTTACCTCACCGTTATCGAGGGAGCGTTTTTCCTACACACATTCTCCAGAAGAATTCTATGCCATCGGTATCGATCGGGTCGAGAATCCTGATCAAACCGGCTTTTTGACGGCATCGTCTGAAAAGGCTCTCTGTGACAAACTGGTTTTTTACCCGCAATCTGAATATCAAGTCAAGAGATGCTTTAGAGGCACTGCTCTTTCTTTTCCGGCATTTGTGAAGAATGGTGCTCTACAATCATCCATCGCTCACCATTCCAATGGTATACGAATGTAAACCGCGCTGGCACGGCAGTACCATCTTTGAAGGTAAAGGAATAAATACCTGAGTTGATGGCAAGTTGGCCGAAGATGCGAACGTTTGCCTCATCGATTTTTCCCACAGGCCCATTCGCAAGAAAATGAGCAAAATAGTCCTCAATTTCCGCATGATTGTGGCGCACCGTATTGGACACTGTCGGAAGCAGAATGCCGTTGGT
>JAKSDC010000162.1 GCA_022360275.1 Chlorobiales bacterium | reverse complement strand
GGATTGTTCAGTTTCTCCCATAATCCAAGAAATTCGATGGTGCTGCGGCTGCGCATCCAGTTTTTGACAACATCCTTGGGCTCATCCGGGTTTTTGTAACGGGCGATGTCTGTCAGCGAGATATAATCGTTCTCATCTCCCTTTGATAAAACGGCAATCTCCGTTCCCTTGGCATTAATTATTCCCTTCATCTCTGAATCTCCTTCAGCTTATCAGCCATCTTTGCCCGAACCTCGGCAAGTTCCTTTTCGAGCTGTTCGATTTCCCGCTGCACCGCATCGATATCGATCTCCTCTTCCTCCTCAAAAGTATCCACATAACGGGGAATATTGAGGTTGAAGTCGTTCTCCTTTATCTCGGCAACATCTGCGACATGCGCATATTTTTCGACATCCTTGCACTCTCTGTAGGTCCGTATAATTTTCTCAATATGCTCGTCGGAGAGGGTATTCTGGTTTTTCCCGGAAACAAACTCCCTGCTTGCATCAACGAACAGCACATCTATCCGATCCTCCTGAGGCCCGCCTTTTTCACGCGAGCGGTCGAAAACCAGAATCGCCACGGGAATATTGGTGGTTTGAAACAGGTTGCCGGGTAAACCGATCACCGCCTCGAGTAGGTTTTCCTCGATCATTTTCCGGCGAATGCGGCCTTCGGCACCGCCTCTGAACAACACGCCATGTGGAACGACAACAGCCACCCTCCCTTCCTTTTCCAAAGCAGTATCGACCATGTGCGTAATAAACGCCCAATCAGCTTTACTCTTGGGAGGAACACCGCGCCAGAATCGGTTGAATTGGTCGGATTCGGCATTCTCCGCACCCCATTTGTCCAGAGAGAACGGCGGATTGGCAACAACGCAGTTGAATTTCATCAGGCGATCGTTCTCAACCAGCAGCGGGCTATTCAGCGTATCACACCATTCAATGCGTGCGCTGTCGAAACTGTGCAGAAACATGTTCATACGGCAGAGTGCCCATGTACTCCCGTTCGACTCCTGTCCGAAAAGGGCAAAATTGCGATCACCGACCTCTTTGGCCGCCTTGATCAACAAGCCACCAGAGCCACAAGCCGGATCACAAATCCGGTCACCGGGTTTCGGGCCCGCAAGCTTCGCGACAAGTTCGCTGACTTTGAAAGGGGTAAAAAACTCCCCGGCTTTTTTACCGGAATCGGAAGCAAAACGCTCGATCAGGTAGATATAAGTGTTTCCGATTACATCCTCCGACACACGGCTGGGACGCATATCGAGCTCGGATTTGTGGAAATCCTCCAGCAGTTGTTTCAAACGTCGATTACGATCCTTTGTCTTGCCGAGATTGGCTTCACTGTTGAAGTCGATATTCCGGAATACCCCTTCGAGCTTGGCCTTGTTTTGTTCCTCGATATGATCGAGAGTAATATTGATCAGTTCACCGATATTCGCCGCCGATCTCCGCTCATACAGGCTATAGTATGTAGCAGGAAATTCATCCAGCAACTTTTCTTCTCCGGTCAGAATATTCTTTTCAGTCAGTTTCACCAAAGGAAGAACGAAGCGCTCTCGTTCGAGCTTGCGAAGGATTCGCCTGTCATCATCCCCATACAATTTCCTGTATTCTTCGTAGTGGTCTTCCCAGACATCGGAAATATATTTCAGAAAAAGCATCACAAGGATGTAATCCTTATACTGTGCCGGATCAACAACCCCTCTGAAGGTATCACACGCTGCCCATGCCGCATTATTGATTTTCTTCTGATCGATCATACCGCTCATCATGCTTCTCCTTTTGCCAACTGCATAAGTACTGTTGAAATATACTGATCCTTTTTTTCTGCAATCTCATGGAGCAATGCTTGCTCATGGCCTGACAGCTTAGCTACCTCAACGATGCATTTCTGCTTTTCGAGAACCGGCAAGAAAACCTCAAGATCTTTTATCGCCTCTTTTCCGATCATTTTCTGAAACGTGCCTTTTGCCCTGCTGTCGAGGAACAACTGCACTTCTCGCTGGCCTATATACCAGTTCAGATACTCCGGCAAAACCCTGTCGTAATCATTGATCCTTATTCTTAACAACGGAGCAGCAACAACCGCCCTGCCCGGATCTTCAAGAAGAACAGCCGACGTCGTGACCAACCCGCGCGACCTGAAAACAAGATCACCTTTTCGAGCAAGATGATGCTCTTTCACCCGATCCATATCGATCCTGACCAAATCCTTGCAATCAACCGTATTGTTATCATCACGGAGATCCTTCATCTGGATAACCGCAACATTACCCCTCTCGGAAGTATCGAGTCGAGACCTGAACGAGTATCCCGTTTGCACCGTCACCACCTCTTTTAAACTTACCCTCTCCAATAGCCCCATTTCTCTGAAACGTTATTTTTGTATAATGTAGTAATTATTACGAAACAAACAAAACACAATAATGTCATTTTTGCGCATTATCATACACAAACCAACAAATACCGAAAGAGGGGGGACGTTCACAACTATTTACACAAAACAGCAAAGATCTACCGCACCTTTTAAAGCGTTTGCCTCCCATTCATCGGCTCTTTGCCGCAAACGAATTATTCACAGGGAAATAACCAGCCATTTTTTTCGGACCGAATTTCATACTATATTCGATCAGGAGGAACAACTATGCGTATAACAAACGACATAAAACCCGTCACCTATCTCAAGGCAAAGGCGGCTGATTTGCTGGACCAGATCAACGACACGCACAGGCCGGTCATTATCACGCAGAATGGTGAACCGAGGGCGGTCTTGCAGGATCCGAAAAGCTATGAAGAGATGCGAAATGCTTTGGGACTACTGAAAATGCTTGCGATCGGTGAAGACGACATCCGCAAAGGCAACCTCAGGTCACAAGAGGAGATCTTCAACGACCTCGAAAACCGGCTGATAAAGAAGAGTCATGAATCCCTCATATGATATTTTCTGGGTCGCCTCTGCAGAGCATGACCTGGAAGAAGTCATAGACTTCATAGCAAGAGAAAACCCGGAAAATGCATTGAAGATTCTCACGGAAATCCGCGAAAAAACTTCTGAACTGAAACGTTACCCCGAACGGGGGAGAATTGTTCCCGAGTTACAGTCCCAGGGCATTTTTCTTTACAGGGAACTTCTTGTCCCTCCGTGGAGAATTATCTATCGGATCAAAGATACACAGGTAACCGTATTGACGATGCTCGATGGCCGGCGTAATGTCGAGGACATCCTTCTTGAACGCCTTATAAAGAGAGGTTAGAGTACATTCTCCTAAAACCTCAAGGCGCAGCCGAGATGATAGGAAGCCGGCGCGTTGGTATCCCGTTCGTCGTTGCCGCTGCCGTAGCTGTCTCGATCGTCATACCAGGTTTTTGCATATCGTGCCGTAAGCTCGAAATTCTTCCAGAGGTCATAGGAAAGAAGTGCGAAAAACGCCCGTCCTTCGCCGTAATAGGACTTCAAGGTAAAGACCAGCGGAAGATCGTTTTCATAGACATAAACTGCCGAGTCATAGTCATCAGTGTGAAACTGCGTGTATCTTGCCTTGAAGGCAAGCGGCCCTTTTTTCAGGACCGCCTGCTGATAGAAAAGCCACCCGTCCGAGCGCTCGTCACCATCCGGATACTCTCCTTCCACAAACTTGATCTCTCCTCTTGTCCTAAGTGTAAGCATCCGGGATACCTTGCCGATCAGGTCAAGACGCACACGGTTTGATGTGAAGGGAACGGGCATGTAATACTCAAGCCCTTTTGGGTCGAAAAGCTTTTTAACCTCTTCCTTGTACTGTTTCTGGAGAAGCATCTCCGCCGTCAAAAACGGCGACTGCTCCCATGTGAGAAAAATCTTTGATTCGTCACCCGTCGAAGGCAGCTTGTAACGGCTGCTGAGTTCAGGAAACCTGAAGATATCGTAGTAAGCTCCTACGTGCAGGTTCTTGAGAATGTCGGCCTCGATACCGATATAGTACCCTTCTTCGTTTGCCGCGTCATCGGCGCGTTCGCCGAACGCGCCGGCAAAAGGGGAGAAAAAAATATTGTGATAATCTCTTACAGCCATCACGGTCTGAATACCCGACGTCAGCGGAAATCCCACACCGCCGATCCACGAGACTTTGTGCTTCTTTCCCGCCAATGCCGCCTCGGCAAACACGTTGACCTTTCCTATCAAAAGATCCGCCTCTATGCTCCCCATATCATGCCATCCCGTTTCACCGCCGGTATCCTCAAGCGGAACGGAGTAGTTGTAACGCGCCCATGTTCCGCCGACTGTACCGCTGGTTTCCCCTGAACGAAAATTATAGAGCATGTTCATACCCAGAACCTTTTCCGTCACGTTATCCTTGTGCTCGATTTCACTGTCGGTACGATGGTAACCCGATGTACGGATTGTTGTCACCTCTCCATCATTGACAGACGCATCAACTTTGTTGCTGGAATAAAAGGCCGTAACTGTGAACGACTCCAGATTGACAGATGTCGCTGCACCCTGCATAAACCCGTTTTCAGCACTTGACGCATAGGCTTTCAATCGACGCCCCGTAAGCTTTACACCGAGCGGATCGACCCCTTTTGAAAAGTATCTGCTCTGACCGAACAACAGCCCCTGACCGAAGTTGACCACGTAATCGCCGATAATGAATCGTTCAACAGATCCAGAACCGTCATATGCTATACTGAACGAGGTGAAATCGTCGATTTCAGGCTCTCCAATATCATTTTCCACAACACCGTTGATGGAGACCCCTCCATACCCTACGGACAACCGGTTGTACAGTTTGTAATTGTCGCCTTGGTACTTACCGGAGGAAACACCGCTCCTTTCAGGGATTTCACTGAAGTACCTGCCATACCAGCTGCCTTTTATTTCGGCTTTTTCTTCCGGTTTCTCCGGCACCAGAGGTTCAAAGGAAAGAAAAAGAGTAACCCTTCTTGCAGTTTCAGCGCCGATAATTGTTTCAAGCTGCTCCGGCGACCTCAACGGCCCTTCTGTTTCCCGAAATGCGATGATGCTCCGGGCATCGTCTGCAGAAAGAAACGGTATGAGAAGAAGATCTTCAGCAGTTGCCGTATTGATGGGGATTTTCCGATGTTTTAGCTGCTGAAGCTCTAGAAGAAGCTGCTCGATATCGCCCGGCATATCGCTTTGATCGAACAGTGCCTGAATATCATCGTCGGCAACGGCTGGAAAAGGACAAGAGAAGGAAATACCGCAAAAGACCAGAAAAAAAAGCGCGGCAACTGCAGGATGCCGCGAAAAAAAAACAGATAAACTCATAACCAATGAAATACTTATACATTAACAACCGCTCAGGGCGAAGCACCGCCCCGTTTGAGCTGCTCGACTTCAACAGAGGTCAAATAACGCCACTCACCCCTGCGAAGCCGACCGGCCCGCAACCCTGCATAGGCCGTTCTCTCAAGCTTTTTTACTTCATAGCCCAGTGAACGAAACATTCTTCTGACCTGATGGTTTTTGCCTTCGTGCAAGGTCACTACAACCTGCAAACCGCCCTGCAGAATTTTCGCCTTGCACGGACTTGTTTTTTCACCCGTATCTTTCAGCTGCATCCCGCTGGTCAGTACTGAAAGCTGCCTTGCCTGAAACGGCAAATCCAACTCCGCCAGATATTCCTTGTCCACTCCGGACGAAGGGTGCATCAAGCGATGCGCCAACTCTCCGTCGTTCGTCAGCAGCAGCACCCCTGTGGTTTTACGGTCAAGACGACCAACCGGGAACACACGCTCCCTGACATCGACCAGGTCAAGCACCGTCTCACGGTTTCTCTCGTCACGGTTTGTCGTGATATAGTTCCTGGGTTTGTTCAGCAAAATATACACTTTTTTTTCTTCAGGCAAAGCAAGAATCTTGCCACCGACGACAACCTCATCGACTCCCGGACGAATGGCAATTCCCGGAGTTGTCTCGATGCAACCGTTCACCATTACCTGTCCGCTCTCAACCAGCCTGTCGGCTGCCCGCCTCGACGCAACCCCACAAAGCGCAAGGTACTTGTTGATTCTTATGGCCGGGCCGGTTTTCGTTCCAGGGGAGGACGAGCTACTGTTCTTCATGGTCGGCAGTGCCTTCTGATGACGCCAAATACTCCCGTATCTCCTTATCCTGCACCAGTTCCCTGATCTCCCTCAGCTTCGGGAGATCCTTGATCGACTGAAGATTGAAGAAATCCAAAAATTCTTTTGTTGTTCCGTAGAGAAGGGGTTTACCGGGACTGTCAGCTCTGCCGCGTACGTCGATCAGCCCGCGCTCGAGAAGCCTGTTAACGGCATAATCCGGGCTGACACCGCGAACCTGTTGTATGTCACCTCTGGTCACCGGCTGCTGGTAGGCAATAACTGCAAGCACTTCGAGAGCTGACTGTGAAAGCTTTCTCTGGATTTTCGGAGCAAGTGTTTTTTTCAACGTAGGCTCAAGCGCGGGAAGGGTAAGAAAACGGTAACCCTCGCTGACTCGTGCGATTCTGAAACATCTTCCGGTCGAGGTGTAGATCTCGTTGAGTCTTTCGACACAGGCATCAATCTCGGCGACAGAGAGTTCCCCATCCAGCACCTGCCTGATATACTGGGGGGATGCCGACTCTTCAGAGGCAAAAATCACTGCCTCGACCTTCTGTTCGATGGTGGGGACATTCTGCGACACGTTGCTCCCGGAATGATTGCGTTCCTGAAGGAACATGGATTAACAGAGCCTCAGCGACAGCACTCCTTGCGCAGTGCAGATGAAAAATCACGGTCGATGCCCATGCCTTTTTCGTAATTATACCAGAGCTTCTGGCAAGGAAAGTTGGTTTCATAGAGCGCTTTGCCGATGATCACCGAGTCTACCCCGTACTTTTCAAGCGTCTGCAGTTTTTTCAGATCCTCGGAACTCGTGACACCGCCGGAAGCAGTGACTTTCATTCCGGCTTTCATGGCAAAGTTTCTCGTGCTTTCGAAACCAACCCCCTGCATCATACCGTCACAGGATATATCGGTATAAATAATCCTTTTGATACCGCGTTTTTTCATATCGAGTGCAAGCTCGAAATCTTTCATACCGCTGCTTTCCGTCCAGCCCTTGATCCTTGGAACACCGTTTTGAGCATCGATACCCACAACAATCTGGGAAGCGGAATACTGTTTGAGCAACTCTTCAACAAGCTCGGGATTCGTTACCGCAGCGGAACCGATAACAACTCTGCTGACACCGATTTCAAGGTATTGTGCCACCGTTTCGACAGAACGGATTCCACCGCCTACCTGCACCGGAATGTCAAGTGTCGAGACAATCTCTTTTATCTTTTCGAAGTTAACCGGTTTGCCGGTCAAGGCAGCATCGAGATCGACGACATGAATCATTTTGGCATTTTGTTTTCGCCAGATGATTGCCATGTCACGCGGGTTATCGAGATAAATCTTCTTTTTGTCAAACTCTCCGCGGGTAAGCCTGACGCACTTTCCATCTTTTATATCTATAGCCGGGATAATCAACATATTCCTTTTCTCCGGACATTTTACCAATTAATATTTTGCAAAATTCTGAAGCACCTTCAATCCTGCCTCCGAACTTTTCTCAGGATGAAACTGCAGAGCGAAAATACCATTTTTTTCTATGGCCGAACAAAAATTCTTTCCTGCAAAGAACGTTGTTGCCGCTATGTCGTCCTCATGCTCAGGCTCGCAGTAATAGGAGTGCACAAAGTAAAAAAACGAGTTACCCGGCACGTTTTCGAACAGCACGCTCTCCTTGCGGCAAGCTACGGAATTCCACCCGATCTGCGGTATCTTTTCATTGTCACTCTTAAAGCGAACCACTTTTCCCGGAACGAAGTTCAGCCCCTTGTGTATCCCCCTTTCCTCGCTTTGTGTCAAAAACAGCTGCATACCAAGACATATCCCGAGCACTTGACGACCCTTATCGACATGTTCATGAAGCGCATCATTGAAACCTGAAGTATTGAACGAACCTATCGCATGACCGAATGCCCCGACACCGGGCACCAGCACTTTCTCAAAGTTCGACAACTGTGACGCATCACTGCTCACCACTGTTTTCACCCCGATATATTCAAATGCTTTCTGCACGGAGTGCAGATTCCCGGCACCGTAATCCGCAATAAAAATCATGAAAAAACTTTTGTTACAATCAAATGTTTACTCCACCGGCTGAACAAACACAGATTTGTTGATACATTCCCATGTTTCTCAAATGCCCGGCAAACGCTTGTTCCCGGCAGTCCGGCGCAACCCGCTTCAGTATCGGCTCGAGGCCTGATGGCAACAAACGTGCTTCTTCACCAGGCTCTTTTATGGCGGAGAGCTCCTTCACCTCTTCAGCCAGCTCATTGCGCAGTTCTGCAAGGTCTGTCAAAGACTCCTCTCCTGCCAGCTCTGCAAGCAGTACATGACAATCCGGCACCTGATCCGGTTTCGGAAGAACCGCACGGACTCTGCAAAGATCACCCTCCCGGTTAAGCATCAACCCCTCAGACTGTAAAGGATCGGGCAGCACGAAATAACAATCGGCATTCCTTTTCGAGGGGTTGATCCCGATTATTTTCTGTCCGGGCACCGCTTCAATTTCCGTACCCACGAGAAGCACCGTATCCGCGTCGAGCTTGTCAGCGCTGTCCAAACCTTTCGCGCCGAGACGATCAAGAAGAGCGGTGTTTGCTTCTCCGGCCTTTTTACCGTACCAGGGCGGGCCCTGTTCTTCTGAAGTTGCCTTTTCAGCCAGCAGATAATAAAGCTTTGCGCTGAACTTCCTTGAAAAGCGTACGGCCGTATAGGTTTGCTCTATGGTGAGCCTCGGTGATACCACGACAGCGAGCTCTCGTGCTGACGCAAGCATCTCTTTTGCCTCCTGGACCCCTGATTGCTCTACCATCTTGTCTCCAACGCCGAGCAGTTGATAACCGAAGCGCCCTTCAGCACAGATAACTGCATTGTTGACGGGGTCCCCGTCAATACTCCGAACCCTGACAACCCCTCCTTCTGCTGCTGCAACCATCAATCCGCATCCTCTACTGCATGCGGTACAGGTGGTTGCGATTTCTTCCGCCGCCCAGGGTCCTGCCTCCTTTCCTGTATTGGGTGCAAGCGCGCCGGTCGGGCAGACGTCAATGCACATGCCGCAAGCGTCGCAGCCGGTTTCCTGCAGGGGATCGTCAAAGTTCGGCCCCACACGTGTTCCAAAACCGCGGTCGATAAAACTCAATGCGCCGATACATCTGACCTCAAGACACATCCTTACACAACTGCCGCAGGTAATACATTTATCGCCCTCGATTTTAATGAGTGGATGGCGGGTGTCGTCATTGTAGTCTCTTTTCTCGCCGGTAAAACGACTCTCGTCAGCGCCATATTCGGTCGCGTACTTTCTCAGGCCACAGTCAAAACGGGCATTGCAGCCGCACTCGATACAGCGTGATGCTTCGGCCATGGCCTGCGTCCTGTCAAGACCCTTGTCGATAGCGCCCCATCCGCCTTCTTTCAGTCTTTCTTCCGAAGAAAACACGGCATCCTGCATTCGCTTCTTATGAACGTAGCGGGGAGCAAAATCCTCCATATCAAGCTCTTCGATACTGCCGAGTGAAATGGTGTATTCATTTTTCAGCTCGACAGTCGCGCCTGCAAGGTAGAGGTTGATTGCCTTCGCCGCCCGCTGCCCTTCTCCTACGGCCTGAATGACCGTATCGGGACCGAAAGCGCAGTCACCTGCCGCAAAAACACCCTCAACGGAAGTCACATTTGTCTTTTCATCGTACACAAAAGTGTTCCAGCGGGTGGTGTCGGGTTTTTCAGGATCCTGTTCTACACAGGAAGTATCCGGATCCTGGCCGATAGCACTGATAATCAGGTCGAAAGGCAGATCTTCTTCAGACCCT
>JAKSDC010000063.1 GCA_022360275.1 Chlorobiales bacterium | reverse complement strand
CTGGAGTGGGGCAAGTATTAAGGTGGAATTGGTCTGACCCATGTAACTGCCTGTCTTGATTGGGTTGTCTGCCCCCGGCCTTTGCCATAAATTCTTTGACAAACACGGGGCCAATGGATTATACAGCTAATTTGGTCTGAACCTATACAGAACATTAATTCGGATTGCAAGGAGTGTTTTTTTGGTATGAAAGAGCTTTTTCAGGAAGTCATCCGCATCAACAGTATGCCGGATGATTCAGACAAGGAAGCTGCGGCCCGGTCGTTTTTTGAAACCCTGAACGCAAAGGAGATGCCGGCGCGGTTCAACTGGGCCAGGGAGGTGTTCGAAAATCTCCACGTGGCTGAAACCCCGGACAAGACCGCCCTGGTCTGGACAGACATTCATACCGAAGAGAGAGTGACGTTTTCATACCTGGAACTGCTGAAAAAGGCCAACCAGCTTATCAATTTCCTGGCCAAACAGGACGTGGGCTGCAAGGGCAACATGTACATGATGGCCCCCATCCGGCCGGAGATCTGGTTTGCGAGCCTGGCATGCATCAAGGCCGGCATTGTCGCGGTCCCCACGGCCACCACCATGACGGCCAGGGAGATGGAGTACCGGTTCGAGACCTTTGCGCCCGACGTGATCCTGGCGGACGAGGCCAGTGCCGACCTTATTGACAAAGCGGCAGAGGAGACCGGGATCCAGCCAAAGGTGCGCCTGGTGCTGGGCGAGAAAGAGGGATGGACCTCTTTTGCGGACATCGAAGGGGAATCGGCTGAAGCAGATGCGGCAGACACGGCATCGGACGAGATCCTGTTCTGCTTTTTCACCTCCGGCACCACAGGGCTGCCCAAGCGGGTGGGGCATACGGCAATCTCCTATCCCGTGGGCCATCTCTCCACCACCGTAATGATCGGGATCCGGCCCGACGACGTCCACCACAACCTGAGTGCACCGGGATGGGCCAAATGGTCCTGGTCCAGCTTTTTCGCCCCCTTCAACGTGGGCGCCACGGTCACCGGGTTTGCCTTCAACACCTTGGACGGGGCCCCATATCTCAGGGCCCTTGCAGCCAACAGGGTGACCACCTTCTGCGGCCCGCCCACGGCCTGGCGGATGTTCGTGAACATGGACCTTGAACCCTACGACCTGTCAAATCTGCGGCAGTCCGTCTCTGCCGGGGAGCCCCTGAATCCCGAGGTCATCAACCAGTGGCAGAAACACACGGGCACGGAGATCAGGGAT
>JAKSDC010000102.1 GCA_022360275.1 Chlorobiales bacterium | reverse complement strand
GTTCGACCTCACGGCATTTCAGAGAAACATCAAGGCTCTCGGAACGTTTTTCAACCAGGCATACAATCTTGGGAAAAAAGAATTCGAACAGTATATAGCTCCGACACTTTCCTATCTCCCCGGATATATCGAAAGGCAGCCAGAGCTTGCCAGATCGGGCGAGATCATTCTGAACATTCTGGCCCAATTCAAACGATGAAAGCGTTCATTCTTGCAGCAGGGCTCGGCTCGCGTCTCAGGCCGATAACGGATGTTACCCCGAAACCTCTCATACCCGTTCTTAACCTTCCCTCTATCTGTTATACTCTTTCGCTCCTCAAGGAAGCAGGAATCGATACCGTTATCTGCAACGTCCATCATCATGCCGAACGTATCGGTCGTTTTTTCTTCGACAACAGCAGTTTCGGCATGGATATTCATATTTCGGAGGAAACCTCCATTCTTGGAACCGGCGGAGGCCTCAAGCACTGTGAGAACATGCTCGACAACGAGCCTTTTATTCTTATCAACAGTGACATCATTGCCGATTTCAACCTGAAATCGTTTATCGACTCTTACAATAGCAGCAACAACGCTGGTTCGCTCATACTGTACAAAACACCTGAAGCAAAAACAATCGGTGATGTCGGCATTGACAAGGAGCGTGTATGGGATTTCAGAAACATGCGAAACACCGGATTACGCTCGGAATACATTTATGCCGGTGCCGCCGTGCTCGGCCCGTCGATTTTCCGATATCTTTCCAAAGGGTTTTCAAGTATCGTCGATACAGGATTTACCGGGCTTATTACACATGAAAGCCTCGGCTATTTCAGCCACGAGGGATTCTGGCAGGATATAGGCACACCGGAAAGTTTATGGCAGGCAAACATCGAAAACACGGAAAACATTCTTGAAATCGGCGAACGGGTAACCCGCCAACTTGGAACCGGGCCGCACACGCTCTCCCCAAGTGCATTGGTTGCCGCTGACGCAACGGTTCACCAATCGGTAATCGGCAGAGATTGCCATATTGAAGAAGGCGCATCGATCCGGCACTCTGTAGTTCTGCCGGAAACAACCATTGCCAAAAACGAGGTTCTGGATCGAATGATTGCGTTTCCGGAAGGCAGACTCTCCCTGAAATGAGTAATTTTACCTATACTACCGACGACAAAAAGCTCCGTGCCATTTGTCCATACTTGTGACGCGAACCGGACTTTCAGCATGTAATGTCCTTAATCTGAAAGCTGAACAGGTTCAACAGTTCAGCTCAACAAATCAACATTTCCCACTCTTTACATGGTATTCAACGGCCTCGATATACTTCTCCGGGATACGGATCAACTGAAAAAAAGAAGCATAGCCCTGATTGCAAACCAGACATCGGTTACCCTTGACCTGAAATACTCCTGGCTGGAGCTGCAAAAACAGGGTATTACCCTGAAAAGGATTTTCTCGCCGGAACACGGCCTTTTCTCGACCGAGCAGGACCAAGCGGCTGTAACTCTTCAGCCCGCTGCCGGATACGATGTCATCAGCCTCTACGGTAACTCCGCCGACTCGCTCCTACCCGATACAAGCTTTCTGCAGGATATCGACCTGGTACTTTTCGACATACAGGATATCGGCTCGAGATACTACACCTATATCAATACACTTGCCCTTTTCATGGAGGCCGTACACGGTCTTGATATTGAGATGCTTGTTCTTGACCGGCCGAATCCGCTTGGAGGCCAAGCTGTCGAAGGCCCTCTTCCCGATACAGCTTTCCGCTCATTTGTCGGGGTACTTCCGGTGCCCCCCCGTCACGGCATGACAGCAGGAGAACTTGCACGGTTGTATCTCGATCACATGAAGCTCGATGTAAACCTGCGTGTTGTCCCCATGCAGGGCTGGAAACGCCCGATGCATTTTCCTCAAACAGGGATTCAGTGGGTAGTGCCTTCACCGAACATGCCGACATGGGAAACAGCCCTGGTTTATCCGGGCATGTGCCTTTTCGAAGGCCTGAATGTATCGGAAGGCAGAGGAACGACAACTCCGTTCCTGCACGTTGGAGCCCCGTTCATTGAACCGGATGCCTGCGCTACGGAGCTTGCAAAACTTGACATTGAAGGAGTCCTGTTCCGCCCGGTCTACTTTAAACCCTCATTCCACAAGTACAAGGACGAAGTTGTCGGCGGGATCTTCCTCCATGTCACCGACCCGGATCTTTTTCGCCCCTTTACGACCGCTGTCGCTCTTACAACCGTACTGCACGCGCTGTATCCTGAAAAACTCCGTTTTCTTCGCGAGGTTTATGAATTCAACGACCTGCACCCGGCTTTCGATCTTTTATACGGGAGCGCTACACTCCGAGGCATGATTGAAAGCAGACACCCTTTTACGGACATCAGGGAATCATGGAGAGCAGATGAACGCGCATTCCTGCCCGTCAAAAAAAAGTATCATATGTATCGGTAAACAAATCCGGCTGAACAGCACAGCACATGCAGGCTCTTGATCTTGCCATTATCATATGCTTCCTTGCCGCCATGGCCGTTTACGGTATCTGGCAGGGACAAAGCAACAAAACAACCGGCGATTATTTCCTGGGGGGGCGCAACCTGCCATGGATAGTCGCCATGTTTTCCATTGTGGCAACCGAGACATCGGTTTTGACGTTCGTGAGTGTTCCCGGCATTGCCTTCCGGGGTGACTGGACTTTTCTGCAGCTTGCGCTCGGTTATATTTTCGGCCGAATTCTGGTCAGCGCTGTCCTTCTCCCTGTCTACTTCCGTGAAGGGGTAGACTCCATCTACGAAGTAATCGGCAGGCGTTTCGGTTCTTCTATGCAGAAACTTGCCTCGACGGTTTTTCTGGTAACCAGGATTCTCGCAGACGGCGTGCGGTTCCTTGCAACTGCAGTTGTAGTGGAAGTGGTTACCGGCTGGCCTCTCAGCGTTTCAGTGCTGATTATCGGTATAGTCACACTGGTCTATACGCTTGCAGGCGGCATACGAACAATCGTGTGGGTCGACAGCATCCAGTTCGTCCTCTACCTTTTCGGAGGGATCATCGCGATCGCATTTATCGCAGCAAACCTTGACACCGGTGTGTCCGAAACGTTAGGAAACCTTGCCGAACAAGGGAAGTTGAAAATCATTAATCATGACTGGCGTCTTTTTTCCGAACCCTGGGCATTTTTCAGTGCCTTTACGGGCGGCATACTCCTTTCATTTGCTTCCCATGGAGTCGACTACATGATGGTCCAGCGTGTGCTTGGCTGCAAAAACCTGAGTGCCGCTAAAAAAGCCATGATTGGAAGCGGTTTTTTCGTTTTTCTGCAGTTCATGGTATTCCTGCTTGCAGGGTCGCTGATCTATCTTTTTCTCGGTGACATGCAGGTTGAAAAAGACCGGGAGTTCGCCTCGTTCATTGTCAACCACCTGCCCGTCGGGCTTAAAGGCCTGCTGCTTGCCGGTGTTCTTTCGGCAGCAATGTCAACGCTCAGTTCCTCTATCAATTCCCTTGCTTCATCGACAGTCACGGACCTGCTCGGGGGCAAAGCCTCACTGAACCGTTCAAGACTGATAAGCCTCGGCTGGGCAACCGTGCTTATAAGCATCGCGCTGGTTTTTGACGAAAGCGACAGCGCCATTGTGGTACTGGGGCTCAAAATCGCCTCGTTCACTTACGGAGGCCTGCTCGGATTGTTCCTGCTCTCCGGCAGCGGCAGAAATTTTCACACCCCGAGCCTTGCAACGGGCCTGCTCGCAGGTATGATGTCGGTATTTGCTCTGGGGTATACCGACGTGGCCTGGACCTGGTATATTGCTTCTTCCGTCATGGTAAATATTGCGGTCACCTGGCTTGTCGAAAGCTTTTTCCCCGAGGCGCCGCTCGACAGCCGATACAACCGGAAACCTGTTGTCGCCAAATATCGGTTGTAAGAGAAAAGAAAAAGCCTTGCTTCTCAGTTATTATTTCCCTAAATTTCCCCAGATACCCTTGCAATATCCCAATCCTTAACGGGAAACGAACATGAACAAGAATTCCGGAGCATTTGTCAACGGGGCGGAAGCATATGGAAGATTTCTCGAGGTCTTCATAGACGGCCATTGGTGGGTCGTCGGTGACGCATTGGAAAATATCGGTAAAACCACAAAGCGGCTGGGCTCGAATGCCTACCCCTATCTTTACGGCGGAGCCGGCTCAGCAGGACTGAAAGGATCCTCCCCGGAAGTTTCCGGTTATGCACGGCCGGAAAAGCCTATCGGCAAACGCTTCAAGGATTAGTTATCCGCATGATTTTACAAAAGGTTTAACGGGGCATCAGTGCCCCGTTTTTATTTTGTCCCGATCGCTTCCGCTCTTTGCTTTCTCTCCAATTCCATATTTTCTTCAACCTTTTTGACCGTGCGCTTGCGATTCGTAAATTACGTGCGTGAGAAAATCCCTGTAAAAAAGCATTACCATAACCCAAAAGAGAACATGACCATGGCCAACGAAGGAAAAGTAGATCTCGCCCAGACAATCACCGGGACAGTGCAAAGCCTTAGCGGCCTTGCTGTCGCGCAGATTACAGCTCTTGACAAAGGTATTCAGACACTGACACCGACTATTGAAAACATGAACAAGAACCTTGCCGGAGTTCTTGAAACCGGTGCCAAAACAGTGACCGAAACGCTGAATTCGCTTTCTGAACCCCTCAACACGCTTGTCGCAACAATGGGTGACGTTGCCGTAAAAGGAATTGAAACCGTAGGCGGTTGGGGCTGGAAAGCAGCCGAAACCGTCGGCTTTGTCGGCAACAATATGCTCTCGGTAGTTCAATCGGCAGTCGGTACCGTTGGAAGCGCTGTTTCCTCAGTTCTTCCAATAGGCAAAAAGCTCTAAGGCTAGCCAAACGACAAGCTGTATAAAAAACCAAGAGGCTGTCCCAAAAAGGCGGCCTCGCGTATTTTGAGCAGGCAATCGTTAAGAGTTCGAAGATTACAAGAAAACCGGGAGTGGAGATCGCGGTATCTCCCATAGGCGGCAGGCTTCTGAGACAGCCTCTTGATTTTTTCTGTCAGCGGGAAATAAAAACAAAGCGCGGACAATGCTCTCTCAATAGCTCAAAAAAATCCTCTGGCATCGTATATCTGCTGTCCGCGCTAAGAGATTAACTTGCAAGCTTGTCATAATATGGCTCCAGGCTGTCCTGGCGATGCTCTTCTTCTCCTTCGTTAATCACTTCAAAGGTTTTATTTTTCGCCTTTTCGGTCCAGAGAGACACAACCAGAAGTTCGGCAACATCCCCTCGGTTTATCCACCCGCTCCACAACCTGTCTCCCTGATCAACATGAAGGTTATGGAGCAACGGCTCTCCGTCCTTCAGTCCGCCAGGACGAACAATCGTATAGGAACGGCCGTCCTTGCCAAACACATCTCTCAGATGTTTCTCAGCCTCGAACTTTTTGCTTAGCACGCCCGCAAAAAGATTGAGAGGATGATACCACTTGGTTACGGCCATCGAGCTGACAAGACCAAAATGTTTCACACCTGCCTTTGCAGCCTGGTCCACGAGCCTGATAACACCATCCCTGTCAACCTCGCCTGGAGACGCATCTCCAAACACTTCACTCGATCCCAGCGCTGAGATAACTGCCGTGCAGCCGGTTACCGCTTTTACAACATCCTCCTCGTTCTGGATTTTCCCTTCAACCACCTCGACATCGCCAAGTGCCTTGGCTTTCTCTGCAGAACGCGTCAGGACTTTGACCGGCACACCATAATACCGAAGGCGGGAAACCACCCATCTTCCGGTCCTTCCTGTTGCCCCTGCCACCAGAACTTTTCCCTTATATTTATATCTTGTTTTTTCTGTCATGATCATACCCTCCAAACACAGGATTGCTTTTCAACTCTTCAACCATATAACCGTAACGCAACTGTAACGTAGTTCGTTTCTGGCTACGGCTCCCGAAATATTTTTCCTGCCGATTATGAAACCTCTTTAAATTTTGTTTTTTTCTCTTCACACGAAGGCTGAAGCGGACAGTCAGGTCTCCTCTCTTTCGTCGGCATCTGGCAAAACATGCGGATAGTTTAAAAAGAACACAAGCGTCACGAAAGCATTTTATAAGTCCTATAAGACCTATAGGAAAACATCCTTACTACATTGCAGCACGGTTTTCCAGCCATCAAGCCGCCAAGTGTCACCAAGCTAATTTTAAATTTTGACTTGTCATGAGCGTCGTTCTCATGCTTATAGCCTCAGCCTGCTTCGTCACCATGGCGGCAATGATCAAGGGAATCGGATCTTCGCTGCCGATTCCTGAAATCATCTTGTTCCGCAGCGTCATGCCGCTCCCCTTTTTTTTCGGCTTCCTCTGGCTGAAGAAAAAAAAGTTTGTTGTCACGGCTTGGAAAACTCTTCTGCTCCGTGCCTTGTTCGGATTTTTAGCCATCAGCGGCTTCTATTACACACTCACGCATATCCCTCTTGCTGTGAGCGTCTTTCTCGGAAAAACACAGCCACTCATTCTTGCCGTTCTGGCCCCCTGGGTTGTCGGAGAAAAACCGAACGCCGCCGTATGGGCCGCCATTGGCACCGGCCTTGCCGGCATAATCCTTATTTTGGATCCCTCGCTGGGATGGACTGTGGCGGCATGGGTAAGCATAGGAGCTGCAACAGCTTCGGCAATAGCTCACCTGCTTGTTAGAAAATTAAACCGTACCGACGATCCGGCAACAATCGTTACTAACTTTTTTGTCGTTACCGCGCTCCTCAGCACCCTGTGGATGGGCCCCTCGTTCATCATGCCTGATCGCGATGAATGGCTGCTTCTTGCCGGCGTTGCGCTTTTCTCGACTATCGGCCAGTACCTGATGACACTTGCCTACAAAATGGACTACGCCCCGGTTGTTGCGGCGGCAAGTTACTCCTCCATTGTTTTCTCTATTCTTTACGGCTACTTTTTCTGGAATGAAATTCCTCCGGCATCCGCATGGATAGGGGGCTCTCTGATTCTTGCAGGTTCGTTTATTTTACTGCGATCGAGGATCTGATTATTCCTATTAGACTACATGGTTGCATATATTGCACTAACATGCGTTCACTAATGTTTTAACAACGCTCTCATGAAAAAAATCCTGGTTTTTTCAACATTGTTTTTCGTATTACAGGTAGGTCCTGCCTGCACTTCAGCTTTTGGATATGATCCCTCATTGCTTAAAGAGCTGCTTTCGGGTACCAGCTCATGGAACTCCATGCGTGCGGCAAATCCTTCAAAGGAAATAGACCTCGACAAAGCCAACCTGGAAGACGCTGTTCTCGATAACGCCGATCTCAGCAATGCGAGCATGGCAAGAGCACAGTTTAACGGTGCGAGCCTCAACGGCGCAAACTTCCAAAATGCCAAAATTTTGTTTGCTAAACTTAAACGCTCCAACCTCAAAAACGCCCACCTGAACGGGGCAAATCTTTCAGGAGCGGATTTTAAAAACTCGTATGCTAAAGGAGCAAGCTTTAACGGCGCAAATCTTACCCGAGCGGATTTTCGTTTTGCAAACTTTGAGGGAGCAAACCTGGCCGAAACAGATCTTCAAAACAGCCGCTTCTTCGAAGCCAATCTCAGCCGCGCCGATCTCAGAGGAGCCAACCTGACCGGCGCCAAGCTGCTCAGACAGGCAAAACTCACCGGAGCATTGATTTCCAACAATACCATTCTTCCCTCAGGCGAAAGAGCAACCTCTCTCTGGGCCTCACTGAATGAAGCAAAATACTCTGAGGAAACTGAAAAAGCACCGGTTGCCATGAAATCCGAGTTTTTTCCAATTCACACAACCTCCCGCACTGCAGCAATTCTTGATTCAGAGTCCGCCGGCATTGAAAAATCCCCCGAAACACTCCTCTTACAGGATGTTGCAGCCTGGAACACCTTTCGAAAAGATAACCCCGAAATGGAAACCGATCTTCAGGAAGAGAACCTTGAAGGTGCCGGGCTGGAAGGCGCAGATCTGAAAAAAGTGACGATGACAAGCTCAACCATGAACGGGGCAAAGCTCGACAAAGCAGACTTTTCAGGATCCGACCTTGTCAAAACATCATGGAAAAGGGCGAACCTGAAAGAAACTGTTTTCCGTAACGCAAACCTCCAGGGATCGAATTTTGAACGCGCCTTCATGAAAAATGCCGATCTGAGTCGAGCCAACCTCACCGGGACACAGTTCTATGGAGCAAAACTTCACGGAGCAAACCTGAACGGAGCAAACCTTTCAAACGCAAACCTGTACGATGCAGACCTTGCAAAAGCCGATTTAAGAGGAGCAAACCTGACCGGCGCCAAGCTCATTTATACCATTTTCGATAACGCCCTGATTTCGGCCGAAACAGTCATCCCCTCAGGAAAAAAGGCAACTTCCGGCTGGGCGACGCTCCGAGGAGCAAGATTTGTACGGAAAAAGTAAACAAAAATCAAGAAGCCCGAATCATATGGTTCGTTGAGGTACTCCCCAGTCACCGGTTGGCTGGATAGTAATATTTTAACCCCATATCAGACAGAGTTATGGCAAATGTACTTGTGGCAAGCTACTACAGCAGGTGGGATCTGAACGAGCACAAAGGCAGAATTGCCCTTTATGATTCCAGCAGCCAGCTGATTGAAAACAGAATTTTCAAGGATGCTTCCGAGTTTCAGGTAGTGATCAGTATGCTCCGAAATGAAAAACCCTTGTGGTTCGATACAGAGGCTCACCACCTGAGAACAGGGTCAGAGCCTGTAGGTGAAGGCGAGGATTAAGCCGAATGAGACCGGCATGCTGTTTTTTCTATAATGCTTCGAGATCCGGAAACTTTTTCCTGAAGAAGAGGTATTTGAGAAAACGGGCCTTGTACAGATTAGGATCATTTTGCTCAAGACGATGCTTTTTCCCTGTCCTGGTAACCACATCAACGGTGTTATCATCATTGACACCGATTACTTTCCAGAATTTGTCAACCACATAATGATAGGTCTCACCGTGTTTAAGAGGATACACCTGCCTCGCACGTGGACCTGGACGCGGGGAGTTTTTCGGCTTTTTGTAGATGACCGGATCTCCAACCTGGAAAGACATTGCGCTCTTGTTCTCCTCTCCGAAGTAAACGGATATCGTTCTTAAGACTAATAGAAAAGGTAATATAACTATAGCTTATTTTAAGAAGAAGCTTATTTAAAATCAACCCTCCTCCAAAAAACATCAGCTTATTTATCGGTTCTTGTTACCTTTTTTATCAAAGTTTTTTCCATTTTCCTCTTCAAAAGCGATCTTGAGTAACTCATTTTCCATTTCTGCACCAGCAGTTTTCAGCGTGGCAAGCGCCTGGGGCAGCACAAGGTTTCTTCGGTGGTTGCCGATACGAATATTCAATTCATCACCCTTCTTGGTAATCTGTATCTGATCCTTCTCTATCCCCGGTAAGGAAATTTCAAGGGTATAGCCGTTTTTGGCCTGCTCAACCCGCATAGTATTCTCCTTATAGTACACCTGCGAGGGATCCTCATCACCGTAGAGCAGTTCCTTGAGCTTGTCAAGCGTTTCAAGACCGCATATTTCACGCGAATACAACGGAACTTCCTTTACAGGAAGAGGATTGAAGTTCTCGTAAATATCATTGCGGTACATTTTCTGGTTTTCTTTCCAGTATTGGAAATAAGGATCGGCTACTTCATCCGGAATAATTCTGTTTGCAATAATCAGGTCCGTTGAAATATCGTACAGACTGAGATAAGCGTGTGCCCTGAGAGATTCGTTAAGCACCATCCGCTCAGGATTGGTCACAAGCCTGACCGTTGTCACGGTATTATCTTTAAGAATTTCTCCCAGCCGCTCAATCTTCTGGTAAAACTCATAAGGAACGTCCATCATCTGCTTGTCAGGAAGCGAAAAGCCGGCAATTGGCCTGAATATCGGCTCAACGATTGGCCTGAGCGTTACCGCAACTTTTTCCAGGGGCTTGTAAAAACGACGCATATACCAGCCGGTCACTTCGGGAATGCTCAACAGCCGTAGCGCTGTACCTGTCGGCGCCGAGTCAATGATCAGCACATCGTAGCTTCCCTCTTTGTGGTGGCGGAACACCCTTACCAGTCCGAATATTTCATCCGAGCCAGGCAAAATAGCCAGTTCTTCTGCCTGAACACCTTCAAGTCCTCTGGCCTGCAACACTTCGGTAATATAGCGCTTGACCGATCCCCAGTTTTGTTCAAGTTCTTCGAGAACGTCAAGCTCCGCTCCCCATAGGTTTTGACACACCTCTTTCGGTTCATGTCCGAGTTCGATATCAAAGCTGTCGGCAAGGGAGTGAGCGGGATCTGTGCTCAACACAAGAGTTTTATAACCCAACTCGGCACAGCGAAGCCCTGTAGCTGCCGCCATAGAAGTCTTTCCGACCCCACCTTTTCCGGTCATCAAAATTAAACGCATACGGTTTTTACCTGATTATGTGCATGAATACGCGACAGATAAGCCGCTGTTTTAATAACCGAATTCGGACAACAATAGTTTACACCCGGCACAGCAAATATGCCCTTCCTTACAACGATACTAACAGGGAAATCTTCGAGGACCGGCAAGGACGTGAAACAAAACACAAAAAATAAAACCGGAAATGCTGATAAGCGGTCTTTTATCAACAGCTTAGGCAGGAAAAGATCTTGGCGGAGCTTGGTTGTATTTTTTTTCTTATATTTAAAGATAAAACAATGACGATTTTCTGGTATTTTTTCGTAAAAAAATACCAGCTGTTCCCGACAGAATAAGGAAAGAAACAACCGGAACAGGCTTAACCAAACACAGATTATATGACTACCAGTAGACGAATAACATTCGCCTTTCATTCTTTTATAGCTTTTTTTCTTCTTGCTCAGTTGACCGGTTGTCAGACTAGCACAAGTTATACATCCATACAAACAGGAGTCTCCGCTGTTCCGGTTCCAAGTGAGGTTAATACGTCTCTTCACCTGAAGCGTGATTCACTTTCCGCTCCAGATATAGAAAAAGAGCTCGGCAAACTGTTCATGGTTACGGAAGGTAAGGCATCATATTATGCCGACAGGTTTCACGGACGCCTTACCGCCAATGGAGAACGTTTTAACATGCATGACCTTACCGCGGCGCACAAATCGCTGCCGTTCGGCTCCATGGTACGCGTCACCAACCTTTCCAACGGCAAAAAAGTTCTCGTAAGAATCAATGACCGTGGCCCGTACATCAAGGGAAGAATTATCGACCTCTCACTCGAGGCTGCAAAGGAAATTGATCTGCTGAAAAAAGGTGTGACGAATGTGCGCATCGAAGTTTATGAAGGCGAATCGAAAACCTCATAAGTACACCTCTATGAGTCGATCCCCTGACAAACAAAGGCAACCACGGGAGTTTTTTTATCCTCCCACGTACAGGGAGACACCGATAATGGCACTTAAATCTTCGGGCACGAGCCCAAATTCTGTATCCTGATCTCCCCAGAACTTTTCCAGTCGAACATAGAGATCAAAAGAATCCGAACCTCTATAGGTCGGCATAATAACAAGAAAACCGCTGCCGTCTTCTAGTCCCACGTAACTGTACATTTCAAGTGAAACGAATTGTACAACCTCGGGATGATACAGTCTTGTAAATAGGTAATGTCTGCGCTGAGGCGCCCTGAAATTCGTAGCTGCTTCATTCAGTCCGGAAATTGCCGGTTGATTGTCAGCCAACTGCCAATATTGATTATTGAGCCAGGCGATATGGTTGTAGTAAGCTTCGAACTCGTTGTCAGAGTATCCTGAACTCCTGTAAAGATATTCAAGGGTTAGATTGAGGTTATTGTCAAACGTGTACTGCCCGCCAAGCACCACATCGTGGACGCCGTCACTGGATGAAGGGACATAGGGATAGACAAACTGCTCCGGATCTACCTTGGTATCAGGATAATTCCGATCATTGGCGGAGGAATAAAGGTACTCGGCATGCAATTCAAGAGCGTTGCCGACAGCTACCGAGGTATTCAAGCCTGCAGCCCATTCTCCATCATCATCGATCATTCCCACAAAGGAGAGATCAAAAGGATCGATAAACTGGTACCATCGCATACCCACCCTGTTCTTTCTGATAAAAGAATCGTCAAAAATCCAGTCAACCTCAGGAAAGTAAACAAGGTCAATCTGGCTCGAACCTTTGAGATAGGAAACCTGCAAAAAATCAGCACCTTTAACCCTGCTGAGCCTGTCATTGGGATCCTCGGGATTCTTCAACTGGGTAACAAGATCGGTAGGGCTGTAAGAATACCCTACACCCCAGCGAACTTTTTTTCTCCCCAGCACGAATGAAAAAGGCTCTGAAAAGCTCCGGTAATATAACTGGTTGAAGACTGCGCTGAATTCATTGTCATCGAAAGATGTACCGGATTCCCCTGCAAGATATTCATAACCGAGACGTAACTCTGTTTCGACAATCCCTCCAAGCCCGCGGTACATAGCGCTGCCAAGCATGAACCCTTCATAACGCTCATCGTATTGCCGAAGCAGGTTGTCAGGATTTAAAAGCGAATTGCCCAAATCAATCCACTCGCTTTCACCTCTCAGGCGCAACGAGTAGGAGAGAGAAGAAATGTCTGAATCCGCCCCGTCCTCGGCATGGAGAGATTGAATACCAAAGACGCAAAGCAGAATCAGGACAATCAAAGCTGCTTTTCCCTTGTCGGTTTTGAACCTATGCAACATGCTTATCACTGCTTGAGATCTTGAAAATTATGGAATTTTTCACACAGGCACCTTACTGCAGCTTTTTACAGCAACACTGTTTATCGATCAATACACAACCTCACTGTAAAGAGAGGAAAGGCTTGATTTGAGAAAAAACCTGTCAGGAGACTTCCTGACAACAACATTGCTGAAGATCAGTGAGGTCATGCTGTTTGAACTTAAATGATCAATAAACTCGATTCGTGTATTCATCATCTTTCCTGCCATCGTTCTGTACTCCGTAAAATACATTGTCTTCATTTTTTTCCCTGATTGAAGATACACCACCGCTTTGCGGGGAAAAAAAGTATCTTTCTCGACATAGAGATCTATTGTATGATATGTAGCGCTTTTTGAATGTGCTCTCAGCTTCAAAAACCATGTATCGTAAGACCGCTCCCTGAACACTACAGAATGCTCTCCTGCTATTTCCGGCACATAATCACCCGACCACCTCAACCTTGTAATATCCCCGTATGATGCCCCGCCCGAAAGTTTCTGAATAGGAGTTATCCGCATGGGACGCCGGGTATTGTTCACATAGTACCAGAGGTTATCGCCAACCATCAACAGCATATTGCCTCGCTGTTTGACTGGATCAATATAACTGACAAGGGTCTTGAGATAATCTTTTACGAATACACGAAATTTTTCTCTTTTCTGCCGGCCGTGCTTCTCAAAAGCTATATCGGCCACCATGGCAAAATCAGCCCAAGGAGACCGTGCAGCATCTGCTGTCTCCAGGATTTCAGAAGCCTTTGGCATGTCCTTGCCGGTCCCTTCCCCCCCAATGTCAGGAGGTTTGGAATACAACACCTGCAAGGGTCCCCCGGAAAACAGCGCCACCGTAACCGTGAAAAGAATCGCAACCAAAAACTTATACATGGGTCAATGAATCGACAATTGAGATTTTTCGGATCTTCAGCAGTGTCAACAAACCGGATAATGTCGTCGAGAAGATTATGAGCAAAGCTATCCAAGGAAGAAACTCAACTGCAGAAAAAATTTTGAGCAGATAAGAAGAAGACATCCCGGGTGGAGGAGGCATTTTGAAACCGGAATTATTGATGGTTACCGAAAAAACATACTTGAACACCAGCCCGCCTGCAACGCTTAGAAGCCCGATAAAAAAGCCTTCGAGAAGAAACATCATTGAAACCCAGACATTCGATACCCCTATGGCCTTAAGAGTACCTATCTCCTTGACCCTCTCCATGGTCGCCATCAGCATGGTGTTGGTGCAGCTCAGAAAGACAATGGCAACAACAATGATACCGGTAAAACTGAAGATAATGTTGTAGACGTCCCTGACCGAATAATAATATTCGGCAAGCTTTTCCCACGGAATCACTGAAAAAAACACCTTGCCTCCATGGCCAGAGATTTTTGCTTCCACGAGACCACTGACAGGAGAAGTATCTTCGGTTCGTTTTAGAACAACCACTATTTTTGATACCCTATCGGTCTGTAAAAGAATCATTGCTGTTTCAAGAGGAGCTACGAGATAATGCCGGTCTATCGACTTCATCGCACCACGGATAAATCCGGCAACCGTGACATCAACTACATTGACCGCACCGTCTACCGTCGTGCTCATGAGCATAAGATTGGTACCGACTTCGGCGCTCAGGGCCTTTGCCATTTGTTGACCAAGCAACACACCGTATGGCCCTGCTTTTTCAAGCTGCCTATAAGCGGCATCACTCATTTTTGTCTTGCCGGCCATTTTCTCCAATGAATTCCAGTACTGTATCAGCCCGGCCTCTTTTTCCGGATCAACCCCTAACCCCATGAAAGAAATGGATTTGTCGCCATTCGAGATGAGTCCGTTAAACTCTATTCGAGGCATGGTAAACGAGACTTCGTCTATTGACTCGATATCCGCCCGAATTTTTTCACTGTCCTCAATCCCGTATTGCATTGGAAAAAGCTCTTCTTTCTTCAGAGACTCACTGCGAAAAACCTGAATGTGCCCGGTCCCGCCTCCTGCCGTAAATCCCTTGCAGACAGTCAACTCTCTGAGACCATAGAAGCTGAAATCCATATAACCGGCAAGGATAGCCAGCGCGGCAAAACCGGCAGCAGAAACCAGAACGGTAATCAACGTCCTCCTGCTGTTGCGAAAGAGGTTTCTGAGGGAAATGGTTGCAAGCTTGACAATGTTCATAATAAATGCTGTTAACACTATGGCTCCCGGCATTTAAGGAATAAGCCCTAAATCGGACCATTCACTATGCCTTCTCAAGCAGCATCGCCGAAAGATATATCCCTTGGGCGTGACCAAGGCACAGTATCTTCTGACCAGGCACAACTTCGTCCGACTCCGCAATCTGTTTGCACATATAGGGTATAGCTGTCGAAGAAAGATATCCGTTCTCAAATAAAACAGATCGTGTATTAAATACCTGATCATCATCCAGTTTGAGCTGCCTTGCAACAGCTTCGAGGTCGACAGGGCCCGATGCCTGGATAACATAGAGTAGCTTATCTTTCACAGCTTTGAAATCAAAACCTTCGTCATGAAGGAAAGAAACAACAAATTGCCTGACGTATTTTCTAATGAGATTTATGTATTTGAATGGATTGATATCAAGATTAAACGCCGTATCCGCAACCTTCCATGTCGCAACTGATGAAGAGCCTGGAATCATCATGTTCTTAAATGCGAGGACCTTTAAACAGCCTTCGCCCTTTTCTCGTAACGAATCAAACGGTTTCAGAGAATATTTCATAAAACTGTCGCTGTAGGTCGTCATTAGAGCAATATTGACCGGATCATCATCATCTATTCTAAGGTGAACACTGAACATCTCTGAATGCACCACATCCATCCGTTTCTCGACCGTTCCTCTTTCAGCGGCAGACAATGAAGACCTCAAATAGGCATTAGCCATCTGCATGGCAGGTATTGAAGAATTGCAGGCCCTATGATAAAAGTTGATAACATAAGTATTGTACCACCCTTTCTCCTCCACGAGCTTGTCCACGGGATTCGGATTCAGATAACCAGATGAAGTGATATGTATTATTTGATCGGGAGCCTCAGTCTCACCGTCATACAAATGCCCTATATATTTTTCTGCATAATGCTGATAGAGCGCCATCCTTTCACTTAAACCAGCACCTTCAGGATTTTTGTGCTCTTTTGCAAGGTCTTCGAACATCGGAAAATCAATTGCATGTTTTACAAAACGATGTTTTTCTGAAATCTTTGCTCCCAGTACTGCCGAATAGTTTTCGGGCCAGAGGATCATGTACCGCTGTTTAATAGTTTTGCTGGAGACTGCAAACTGACTGAACTTCCTCAAGACTTTCCCGTATATCCGGTCGACATCTCTTTCAGATTGTTTCCCTGATTTCACCGCAAGAGCTTTGGTCATCCCTTTCGCAAGCACATCATTGGCCTCTTGTTGCGGAATAGGATCCGACAACTCCAGGAAAATAAAATCGGTTAAAACAACTCCTTTGTCCTTTTTCTCCTTAATAACCACAGCCATTTATTATTGCCGCCAACAGATTCTGTAAATCAGTTCATTCATATGAAAAAAATGAACTCAACCGTCCTGTCACTGTCAGTAACTGTTTTCTCAAATCTCTTTGTGATAACTGAGAAACTCAACCAGAACCGTTTAAGTGTATCATTTAAAAAACGGGACTGTCAATTGATACTCTACCGTCCATTATATGGATAACATTACTTATTCTTTCAAGTACTACTGAATCGTGTGAAGATAACACTAAGGTGATGCTGTCTTTCTGTTTCAGATAAAGGAGAAGCTCAAGAATATCAGCACCAGTTCTACTGTCGAGGTTTGCTGTGGGTTCATCAGCAAGGATAAGGGCAGGATTGCCAACAAGAGCCCGGGCAATAGCCACACGCTGCTGCTGTCCGCCTGACATATGACGAGGATAATGATGCATGCGATCTTGAAGATGAACCATCTCCAGAACTTCATTAACCCGGTGCTTGATATAACCTTGATCATAACCCCTGAATAAGAGAGGTAACTCAATATTTTCGTACGCGGTCAGAACCGGTATCAGGTTAAAGGACTGAAAAACAAAGCCGATTTTATCGAGTCGGAGAGGTGCCAGTTCATCAAGTCCTTTCGATGACGTATCAATCCCGTCAATGATAACACTGCCTTCATCTTGTTTATCAATGCACCCCAGAAGATGAAGCAAGGTAGATTTACCGCTTCCGGAAGGCCCTACCAGCACGGCGGAATCGCCTCTGCGCACTGATATGCTCACATTGTCCAGCGCCTTTATTCGACCTTCTCCGCTCCCATAATACTTCGAGACATCAACAAGTTGTGCAACAACACTATTCACAATACAAGGCATGTTTTAGCGAATTTCAGTTTTCGATCGCCTGTTTGACAGGTATCTCATATCCCATCTCCTTTATAAAACTTCCCAGAACGTTACTAATTTTTTCTGTTTCAGCAGTTTCATGAGAATAACTGTTCTTTTTATAGTTACTGACCGAATCCAGATAAGCCTGGAAATGCACTTTATCATTCTCAAAATCCTCCAAACCAATATCCTTATAAACTCTTTGCAGTTCCCCCAAAGGATCGCACTCAATGTCTTCATATCTTACACTGGTTATGTTCCCGGTCGGGATTAGACTGACATCTCTTTTAAACCTCTCCATAATCTTCACATACGAATCAAGAATAAAGTTGTTCATAACATCTTCGTCAATTTTCTGTAATGCTTTCACTGCCATTTTCTTATGAAGGTTTTTTGTTGACAAGTAAACATCATATGGATTTCTGTAGATATAGATAAACTTTGCATCAGGGTAGAGATCGAGAAGAAGTTTGATCTTTGTCATGTTAAAAGGATTTTTGATAAGCAACCGTTTATCAGTAACAGCGGTCATTTGACGCATGACGTTTTCATAGTTTTTTTTCCATACCCCCTCACCCGCAGGATTATCGATCAACATGTATTTCTTGAAAGATGCCTTGTATGCTCTCCTGAATATCAAGCCATGATAGAAGCTGTTATGCGTTTTATTTGCTATTGCAGTCTCTTCTTCAGCTGGCGAATCCATTACATTTACATCTACGTTGTCCTGTAACCTCTTGATCGTTGTTTTCCGAGCAAACCGTCCAAACAGGGATTTTTCACCTCGGACGAACAAAGAGAAATCAGGAAAAAAAGACTCAAATGTATTGATATAACCAAATTTACCAGATGAGCTTATAAGATTGTGAAGAAATGTCGTGCCACTTCGCCAGTGCCCCATAATAAAAATGGGAGATGGTTTTACCTCAATTTTCCTAATCCTTGATTTCAAAATGATATTTGTAATATATCTGGCCGGACTGAGAATTACGATCACAAGAGTAATAACCAGCGCATATGGTATCACTTTTATATCGACCCCTTTGTTCTCCCAAAGCAAGCGTAACCAATTTGAAAGGGACGTTCCGAAATATGGGTGAACAATGTCTTCGATATCTATAAAATTGCGCATCACAACTCCATTATCCATTTTTTTTCACGCCAGCAGGCCTTTGCCACCATCGATTATAATATTCTGTCCCACAATCTGCCCAGCTGCATCGGTCGTCAGGAACCTGACCAATTCCGCAACTTGATCAGGCGTAGTCAACTGCCCTGAAGGAGTGTAGTCAAGCGTCATATTCAACATTTGTTCCAGTTCGGGCAATGCTTTTGCCGCCTCGGTCATCACAAGCCCGGGACATACAAGATTCACCACAATCCCCTGCGGCGCAAGCTCAAGAGCGTAATGACGAAACAGCGCCTCCATGGCTCCTTTGGTAGATGCAACAGCTGCATATTTCGGAATAACGCGGGTACCTCCCGGCGATGTTATACCGATAATCTTGCTCCCCCTACCCATTTTGCCTATCAGTTCCGTTGTCAGCTTGTGCGCGGCAAAAAAATTTGTCTCAAAAGTCCATTTAAGATGCCTCTCCGAAAGCTCCATGGCTTTCTTGTGTACGCCGCTTGCTGCCGAATGTACCAGCACATCTACATGTTCACAAGACTCATGAAGCTGCCGGACAGTCTGATTATAGCTCTCTTCATGGGAAAGATCACCTCTAATAGTGGTAACTTTCAAGTCATTCCCGGATGCTTCCTCTTCCAGAACCTCCGCTTTTTTACGGCTTCTTGCATAAAGAGCGTAGACATGGGCTCCGCTCTCAGCAAGCGCAAGCGATATAGCTTTCCCGATACCTCGTGTTCCGCCGGTAACGACGGCTATCTTGT
>JAKSDC010000013.1 GCA_022360275.1 Chlorobiales bacterium | reverse complement strand
ATCTGCGCCTGTAAAAGCCCCTTTCTCATGCCCAAACAGCATAGATTCAATAAGGGTCGCAGGAAGCGCGGCTGTATTCAATGCGATCAATGGATTTTTCGCCCGCTTTGAGCGATTGTGAACAGCTTGAGCAATTAACTCTTTACCCGTACCAGACTCGCCGTAAATCAAAACAGAAACATCAGTCGGCGCAACTTTTTCTATTGTTTGAAAAACACGTTGCATCTGTAATGATCTGCCGAGTATGCCTTCAAAGCGTGCATTAGACTTCATTGAAACTGGGGTATGATCTGGATCTTTCACCGTTTCGATGAGCTCAAAATGAGCTATCGCACGATTGACCGTATCAACGAGAATATGCTCCGCAATGGGTTTAGCCAAAAAATCAAAAGCTCCACTACGCATCGCATTAACAATCAACTCTGGAGAATCATGTGCAGTCAACAATATCACTGGCGCATTCGGATTCGCAGCATGAAGCGGAGCAATCAGATCAAGTGACTTTTCTTCGCCAAGAACGTAATCAAGCAAAATGAGATTTGCAGGATAATATTTTGACTGAAAAGTCGCACATGCCTGCTCGAAAGAGTGGACGCAAACAAGATCTATCGGCAACTTACGCAACATAAAACGGATAAGTCGATGTATTTGAACATCGTCATCTATAAGTAACACTCGATATGTTGCACGTTCACTCATATTGAATGATTATTGGCGCATGTTGCGTGTTAGGCAGTAAAACATGAAAGTAATTGTATATTTTGACTAAAAACTCACTATCAATGTTTTAGCCTTTTCTGACTCCCCATACCTATGATTAAACGCAATCGCTCCACTTTATTGATATCGGGACAAAGTGAATGGCTCTCAATTTGCGTGAACAACATAACCACTACGGACATAAAAGCACTCATTTTTAAATTGTTTTATGGGTATAATTGGTGCATATTAATTTATGATTGGATACTCAACTTAAGGTGGTTATGCTGTTGGGCTGGTAT
>JAKSDC010000160.1 GCA_022360275.1 Chlorobiales bacterium | reverse complement strand
CTTCTCGAAGATTTCGGCGCCAAGACCATGCTCGGACGCTCGACCGCGCTGTCCATCATACGCGAACTCGGACCGCTTCTCATGGGACTCATGCTTTCAGCCAGATACGGATCACGTAATGGGGCTGAGCTTGGCGCAATGAAAATATCGGAACAGATCGATGCATTACGCGCCTTCGGCACTGACCCTATAGCAAAGCTTGTCATGCCACGCCTGACCGCAGCACTTGTTGTATTTGTCCCGCTCACTGCTATTGCGGACTTTTCAGGGCTTTACAGCGCCGCGCTGATTGCAGAGCACTACCACAAGATAGATCCCGGCATATTCTGGAACGCTGTTTTTCCCAGGCTCGAGCTGAAAGATTTCGTGGTCGGCTTTCTGAAGGCCCCTGTTTTTGCTATCATCATCACCCTTGTCAGTTGCTTTAACGGCTTTATCGCCCAGGGAGGAACCGCAGGAGTGGGACGCTCGACCATCAAAGGAATTGTAGTATCGTCAGGTTTGCTGCTGATCGCCAATTTCTACGTTTCCAAGCTGGTGCTGGAAAACATGTAGATCATGCACAGATTGTTACAGAGAGTGTCTCTTTTAATTTGTTATGCCTCCTTATTACTTCACCGGGCCGGGGCTATCCGTTATACAGTTGATAATCACTGCGCCATGAATCGAAAGTCGTGGACTGCCCTGTGAAATACGATCATCTATTTCGACACCAAAGTACTGTTAACCGTTTGACATTATGATAGAGCTGCAGGACGTAACATTACGGTTCGGAAAACGGGAAATTCTCAACAAGATCTCGCTAACTATCGAGGACAACAAAATCAAGGCGGTTCTCGGACCCAGCGGTGTAGGAAAAAGTACGATTCTGAAACTCATTCTGGGCCTGATAAAGCCAAATTCCGGAAGAATTCTGATCGACGGTGTCGATATCACTCTCCTGAAAGAATCAGAGCTCTATCCCATTCGCCGTAAAATGGGCATTGTTTTTCAGGGAAACGCGCTGTTCGACTCCATGAGCATCAGCGAAAACATGGGCTTCTTTTTACGTGAAAACCTTAAGTTGTCGGAAAACGAAATCGAGCGCAGGGTCAAGGAACAGATTGCCTTTGCAGGTCTGGAAGGGTATGAGGATGCGCTTCCGGAAGAACTGAGCGGGGGCATGAAAAAAAGGGTTGCAATCGGTCGGGCACTGATTTTCAATCCCGTCATGATACTGTTCGATGAACCGACGGCCGGGCTCGACCCTGTCAGCTCAACAAAAATCCTCAAGCTGATCAGCTCACTGAGGCATAAAAACAACCTTGGCGCCGTTATCGTCACCCATATTATCGACGATGTATTTCAGGTTGCTGACGGCGTTGCCGTACTCTACAAAGGAGAAATCATATTTGACGACGATACGGAGAAGCTGCACGATTCGACCCATCCGTTCATTCAATCAATTTTATCCGAAAAGATACTCGAACAATAATCTTCAATAACCTTTTATAATGAAAAACCCTAATACACTGAAGTGGAGCGACCTCACAACCGGCATATTTTTTGTCATCGGCCTTGGTCTTGCCGCCTATATCGGCCTTGTTGTCGGGAAGAATTCGAGCCTCTTCAAAAGCGTTACGAAGATACAGATGGTTGCTCAAAACGTCGGCAGCCTGAAAGAAAACAACTTCGTATCGGTTTCGGGCAAAAAGATCGGAGTTGTTTCGAAAATAGACTTTCTCAACCGGAACGACTCGTTGTTCGTCCTTGTTGAAATGCGTTTGCAGGAAGAGTTCGCCCCTATCGTCACCGAAGATTCCAAAGCCCGCATTATTTCGCTCGGTATTCTCGGGGATAAGTATGTCGATATTACAACCGGCACCGGGGCGCCCGTTAAAGAAGGGGATTTCATCACGCTTGACGAAAGCGAAACAGGACTTGACAACCTCACCTCTTCTGCAGCCGAGGCGGTAGGCCAGATCAATACCCTGCTGAACAACATCAATAACGGCAAAGGTCCTCTGGCAAAACTGCTTGGCTCCGAAGAGATGGCGAACGATCTTGAAAAAACAATGAACAACCTGAAAACGGTATCGGCGGAGCTCACGGTATTCACACGCGAACTGCAAAACGGAAAAGGGCTGCTCCCCAAACTCATCAACGACAAGGAATTTGCCTCCGAGACCGAAAACACGATTACCAACATCAAGCAGGTTGCTGCCAGAGCGGATTCACTGGTTCAGAAACTCAACAGCGAAGAGGGCACCATCGGGCAGCTTCATTCAAACCCGGCACTTTATTCCAACCTGAATGAAAGCCTTGCCGACCTGGATTCACTGCTCATCGATTTGAAAGAAAACCCGAAACGCTACGTGCGCTTTTCACTCTTCTGACCCTTTTTGGAGAAAAGCGTTCCCGCTGAACCATGAAGCAAAAGATGCAGAGCAGTGTCCATAAGCCGATAGGTTTTTTCCTGGTTACTATCTTGTTCGTCATCTCACTGCACACAACGGCAGCTGCGACGAACAGGTTCAGGGCACTTGAAGCCTTTATGGAACAATCAATTGCCGACGGCGTCTTCCCCGGAGCAAGCGTTGCCGTAATATACAAGGGTGATGTAGTGTTTCACAAAGCCTTCGGCAGGCTGACATACGACAAGCATTCGCTTTCTGCAGATACATCCACTATCTATGATCTGGCATCGCTGAACAAGCCGATAGTCACCACAAGCATCATCATGCAGCTCACCGAGAGAGATTCTCTCGACATAGACGCCCCGGTTGCACGTTACCTTCCCGAGTTTTCGAGACAGGGCAAGAACAGCGTCACTCTGAAAAACCTGCTGCAGCATAATTCCGGACTTGTCGCACACAAGTTTTTTATCAAGACCTGCCGTACAGCTGATGAGGTTTTAGAAGCTATTTACAATGAAAAGCTTCTGTCACCACCGGGCACGAAAACAACATACAGTGATCTCGGGTTCATCACGCTCGGAACAGTCATTGAACGGGTCACAGGAAATACGCTCGAAGAAAACTTTCAGGAACGTTTTTCAAAACCTTTGGGGATGCAATCGAGCATCTTTAATCCTCCCGACAGCCTCCTCTCAACAATAGCGCCGACAGAAACAGATACTCTCTGGTCTCTTCCCGGGCCAAGGCCCCTTGTGCATGACCACAATGCCGCACTTCTTGGCGGATATGCAGGACATGCCGGTCTGTTTTCCACTACCGGGGACCTCGTGGTGTTTGTAAAAATGCTCATGCATGAAGGCAGGTATAACAACAAGAGGTTCTTCCGTCCATCGACCGTGAAACACTTTACCAAAAGGCATCCTGGTCATTCACGAGCTTTGGGCTGGGATCTTCGATCCCTGAACGGCCGATCCTCATCAGGGAGCTATTTTTCAGCAGATTCTTACGGACATCTCGGCTATACCGGAACCAGCATATGGATTGACCCTGAAAAAGAGCTTGCCGTTATAACGCTCACCAACAGGGTACACCCCTCATCGGAAAACATCAAAATCCGCACGTTCCGCCCCATGTTGCATGACACGGTTGTCAAATGCCTGGGACTTGAGCAGTAAAGTCAAAAGGCAAAGGCCAAAAGTCAAAAAAAAGATGGGAGAACGGCTTTCAGATCAGGTAATAAAAATAACCGGCGACGAAACACATTACATGAAAAACCGCGGAATCTTGAAAACCCAAGAACTGCAATGGCTATTATTAGGGTTATTGTTTGTAGTTTATCATAAAAAAAATCCTCTTTACACAAGCAACCAGAACACAAAATTCCTCCATGGTGCAGGAGAGGCCGGTTATGGCTTCCTTGAGAACGATTGGATGGCCAACACTCTCGATCCTCTTCCGCTGTTTACTTTTCTCGTAAAAACACTCTACCTTTTCAACTCCATTGAGATCACATATTTTATCTTCGGGGCCGCCCTGTTGATCTATTTCTATACACTTGGAAAAATTGCACAATATCTTTTTCCCGGTTTAAAAAAAACTGCCCCCATACTTGTCTATAGTGCTTTGTTTTTCCTTGTATACCACCCGAAAACAGGGCTTGCAGGCCAATATCTTCTTGGAACATATTTGCAGCCCTGCGTTTTTGGCGTTTTTTTTCTTCTTTCCATAGAAAGGTTCCTCAACAACCATTTGAAAACAGCATCTATCCTGCTTGCTCTTTCAGCAGCATTTCACCCTGCCTACCTCCCTACTGCCCTCATCGTCCAGGCAAACTATACGATCCTTTCACTGGTAAAAGACAAACAAGGTATAAAAAAAACTATAGTACCGTTACTCCTTTTCACGCTGATTTCAGCTCCTTTCGTTTTACGGCATATCATTCTCTTCGCACCAACAGCAGAAGCTTTACATGCTGAAGCGATGGATATACTCACCAATAAAAGAATACCACACCATACAAACATTCATCTCTGGTTTAACACGGAGTCCTTTCTAAAAATGTGCCTTATGCTTTTTTCAACGCTTCTAATAAGAAAAAGCAGACTATTTCCGATTATGTTTACCTTGTATCTCGTTATAGCTCTTTCAGGGATATACCTCTACTTTTCCCCGAATACAACGCTTGCTTTCACGACCCCCTGGCGACACTCCGTCCTCCTCGCACCTCTTTCTATCAGTGTCCTTATCGCATGGGCCGCTCAATCAAGCAACCTGCTACTTGAAAAACAAAAGACACTGCTACCGATAGTCATTATCACCACCAGCACACTCCTGTTGTTTCTTACTATCAGGAATATCAATAAGCAAGTCGACACATTTAAAGCCTACGGAAAAGGTATAGAAATGGGAGCTATCCACTATGCATCCAGTCATGGATCATCAGAAGATATCTACCTTGTTCCACCTGATAACAGCCTCTTTGACAAGTTCCGGCTCGAATCCGGGATACCAATCCTTGCAAATAGAAAAACCCATCCTTACAAGGATAAGGAGGTTATAGAATGGGACGAGCGTTGCCGATTAGCAGAGGCTTTTTATACAACGGAAACCGCTGAAGAAAAAGGCCGAACACTTAGACAGCTTGTTAAGCAGTATAATATTACCCACTATATCATTCCATCGGAAATGCCTTCAGCCGCCGACCTTCCAGGAGAAACAGTCTATAGCGATGCGCATTATACCTTACGCCGAGCAGAATGGATAGGGAATGGTGAGTAGGAAACCGATCACACAAAAATCCCATCCATCGGCACTATAGGGAGAGGAGTGGGTTTCAATGATTCTTTGCGGCAGATCGCGTTGACCGCAAGCCGCCCGGTGAATACCGCCGCCTCCATAAGGAACACCGGAGCGTCCACTTTCACCCAGTCGCCGGCAAGCGAAAGGTTTTCAAGCGGCGTCTCCGATACCGGCCGGCTTGCATGATCTCCCGGCGCCCAGCGCGTAAAGTTCTGCTGCCGCATATAGACATCATAAAGAACGGAAGCCTGCTTTGTTTCCGGGAACATGTGATGCATCTCTTTGAGCATCGTCTCCTTGATCACCTCGTCCGGGCGCATATCTTCAGGAGCGATGGCATAGGCGTGCAGTTCAACGACACTGCCTCCATATCGTTTTGCCCAGGAAATGAACGGCTCCTGAAAACGTGAAAACAAGGAAACTGAATCCGTATAGGAATACCCTGCCACGGTATAAAAAGGATATTCCGCTGAACTTAGCGGTTTATCCAGCCATAACCGCCAGACAACATAGGGATCGGCCGTTCCGAGCGCGGCGATCTGTTCCCTGAACTCCGGCTGACGGATGTCCGATCGTCCGACAATCTCCTTCGTCCCTATAACGTCAGCAGCGAGGACACAGTAATCGCACTCCAGCACCTCGGGCCTTTCGGCCCGGCCTGCTGCGACAAGGAGTTGCTGACCTGCAACCCTCACCTCAAGCTGCTGCAGAGGGTGTTCCGGAGGGCCGCTCACTACAGCACCGTTCTCATCGAAAACCCCTGCATGGCAGGGACAGAAAAATCCGCCCGACTTTTTGTCGGGAACGACCGGACAGCCCATATGCGTGCAGGCTGCGTCAAAAGCACGATACTCTCCATTTCGCAATGTCAAGAGAACCGGCGGCCCGTTCTCGGTCTCCAGCGAGCTCCATTCACCTTCTCTTACCGTCGAAATATCAGCAACGGCAACAACGCTCTCCTCTCCCCTGCCCTCCAGTTCAACACCGGACACTTTTTCACCCTCGACCACAAGTCTGCCGACATTCTTTCCCGAAAGGATTCTGACTCCGAGTTCTTTCAACCGCCGCTCCATCGGCCGAACAAGAGCGTCCATGCAGTTTTCCTTTGTAATCCGGTAACCAAGAGCTTCAGGACTGCCCATGAAGTAGAAATGAAAATACCGGATTGCTTCAGCCGCGGAAAGAACCTCCATACGGTTCATGGTCGCATCGGAAAAAGGATGCAGCACCGTCCTGAGAAACGGCCTGTAAATGTCCTCTTCGCGGCAAAATGTCATAAAATCAATGCTGTCATACTGCTCGAACGTCCGCCCATACTCATAACGAAACATGTCGAGAACAGGCAGCATCTGTTTGAAGTCCTTCATAATCGGAACGACGTCCAGCGATTCCGACTGCTGCAGGACAGAAAAAAGATTGAGCGGAAACAGCTTGGGAGTCTTGCCGAACACTTCCAGCGGCTGGTCCTTGAACAGAACCGGATAACCGGGAGCCGGCATGAAAACATCACCAACTCCCGACTCCGCAAACATCTCGTTGAGATTGTAATACTGGTTGAAATAACCGTGAAAACCGTGCTCTACCGGAAACCGCTGCCCAAGGGCTTCAACGTCCCAGCCCGTCAGCTTTCCGCCCAGGTCGGTCGAAGCCTCGATAAGCGTCACATCGAAATTCCTTTTTGCCAGCTCCATAGCAGCACTGATTCCGGCAAGCCCGCCGCCTATAACAACCGCTTTTTTCGGTTTTTCAAGCTTTTCACCAAATTCCTTCCACATTGGTGCATCCGGCTCCCGGTACAATTCTTTTCGGGGCTGGTAATACCCCAACACTCCTGCTGTCCCGATAGCCGCAACCCCGGCAACAGCACCTGTGCGTCTGAAAAATCTCCCGAGAAAATTCCTGCGATTCATAGATGCTTGGACAAAAATACTTGCGGACTGGATTACGTATGGTATATAATAAATACTTTTTACCTGAATGGATCGGATTAATTTTCCTGACCACACTGGAGCCGGATGAACAAGAAACAGTTGGGCGAGATCATTTTGCAAAAAGCCGAAAAAATCGGGTTCTATGCAGCAGGGTTTGCTTCCGTTGCCTCTTGCAAAAAGGAAAGTGAAAGACTGCTCGAGATGATACGGGAAAACCGTCATGGTGAAATGGCTTACCTGCAGAAAGAACTTTCTATGAGAACATACCCGGAAAAACTGTTTCCCGAAGCGAAAACTGTTTTTTCCGCAACTCTCCCCTATATGTTCCCACTTGAAAGAGTCAAAGGCAAGGCCAGAATTTCACGTTATGCGCTTGTAAGCGATTACCACAGGATCCTTCGAAACAAACTTCAGGAAATTCTCGATTTTATCTGCGAGACATATCCCGGCCCCGTTGCAGGAAAAGTCTGTGTCGACAGTATGCCGGTTTTTGAAAAAACCTGGGCTGAAAAAGCCGGTCTTGGAACAACCGGAAAAAACACCATGCTTATCGTTCCCGGAGGAGGCTCTTATGTCTTTCTTGGAGAAATACTGCTTGACATCGAGCTTCCTCCTACCGCTTCCCTACAATACGATCCCTGCGAGGAATGCGATGCGTGCATCAGAAGCTGTCCTACGGGAGCCCTTGTTGGAGAAGGGAAGCTCGATGCCAGAAAATGCATTTCCTACCTTACTGTGGAGCTTAAAAGGGAGTTCGATCAAAAAGAGGCGGCTATGACCGGCGAGTGGCTGTTCGGCTGTGACATCTGCCAGGAGGTCTGCCCGCATAACGCGCAGCAATCTTCAGCACCAACCTGTCCGGAGTTCATCCCGAAAAAAGAACTGCTCAGGATAACACCCGAGCAGATTCTTTCCCTCACAAGGTCACAGTTCAAAACACTTTTTGCTGCAACTCCGATTTTCCGCGCCGGGCTAAAGCGTCTGAAACGCAATGCAAGAGCAGTGATGGAGAACATAAGAAAAGTCAAAGGTCAAAAGTAAAAATTCAAAAGAGGAGGGAAAACAGGAAGAAAGTCAAAGGTCAAAAGTAAAAACTCAAAAAAGGAAGGAAAACAGGCCTCTACTTCGATCCTTCACTGCCTTTTTTTGCCTTGATAACGATCGAAGCAAGTATTTTCGACAACTGTGAAGATTCATCAATTAATTTGTCACAGCACTCTTTCATATCTGTCTCCTCATTCCCGATCGATCTGATGATACGGAGCCAATAATTCGACTCTTTCATTTCACGCAAAGCAATTTCAGTCTTATAGATGAAATCCTGTTTTGAGGATCCGGCAAGCGCCTCTTCATAATTTGCACCTGATGAGGTTGCTGATTTAGATAGTTGGTAAGAGATAACCTGATACTCAGATGATCTCGGTAATTTTCTGATAACCCCAATAACCGTGACTGCAAAATTGAAAAGCCTTTTAGTAAGATCGTTTTTCATACATCCAGCATTTTGAACATACTTTACCTGATCTCGTATTTTGACTTTTGACCTTTGATTTTTGCCTTTACCTTCTAATGTTTAAAATGCCGCATGGAGGTAAACACCATCGCCAGATTATGCTCGTCGGCAGCGGCGATGACCTCTTCGTCGCGGATAGAACCTCCGGGCTGAATCACCGCGCTTGCCCCTGCTTCAGCTGCTGCCAGCAAGCCGTCGGCAAACGGGAAGAACGCATCGGAAGCAACCGCAGAGCCATTAAGTTGAAGCCCGGCTTCTGCAGCCTTTGACCGGGCGATCTTCGCCGAATCGACACGCGACATCTGTCCCGCCCCGACGCCCAGAGTCTGCCGGTTCTTCACGTAGACGATAGTATTTGATTTTACATGCTTACAGATTTTCCAGGCAAACATGAGGTCATCGAGCTCCCCGGATGAAGGCCAACGCTTTGTGACGACTTTCAGGTCTTCGCGCGAAACAATACGGCTATCCCTGTCCTGCACCAGCATGCCGAACTGGGTTGACCTGTATTCCATAACGTCCTTCGGCAACGGCTGCTTCTGCAGCAGAAGACGCCTGTTTTTCTTCTTCATCAGCAGATCAAGCACACCATCCTCATAAGACGGCGCAATCAGAATCTCCGTGAAAATCTCATCAACCGCTTTTGCCGCCTCCATATCAAGCGGTTTGTTGAATGCGATGATGCCGCCGAATGGGGACTGGGTATCCGTGGAAAACGCCTTGCGATATGCCCCGACAAGCGTATTGTCCTGTGCAACGCCGCATGGATTGGTATGCTTGATGATCACCACGGCCGGATCTTCGCCGCTGAACTCCTCGACCAGTCCGGTTGCAGCCGCGGTGTCCAGCACGTTGTTGTAGGAAAGGTCCTTGCCGTGCAGCTTTTCAAAGTAATCCCCAAACGACCGGGAACCTTTACCGTCATCTATACGATAGAAACCTGCGCTCTGATGCGGATTCTCCCCGTAACGCATATCGAGCTCCCGTTCGAGTTCCAGCAAAACCTTTCCGGCCCCTGTACTTTCACCTCCCATCTCGACTCCGGTCATATACCCGGCAATCGCACGATCATAGCGAGAGGTCAGCTCGAACACCTTTCTTGCCAGCTTGAGCCGTGTTGAACGGGTCGTCGCACCGTTATTGGAACGCATTTCATCGAGCACGTGAGCGTAATCGGCACTGTCGGTAACGACGGTCACCGACTCGTTGTTTTTCGCCGCGCTCCGAAGCATCGACGGGCCGCCTATATCGATATTCTCGATCGCGTCGTCAAACGTTACATCAGGCTTTGCAATCGTTTCCTCGAAAGGATACAGGTTGACGATGACCATATCTATAAAGCCGATACCGTTTTCTTCAGCCTGTACCACATGATCGGCATTATCACGCACCGCAAGCAATCCACCATGGATTTTCGGGTGCAGGGTTTTTACACGGCCATCCATGATTTCCGGGAAACCCGTAATGGTTGAAATGGATGCCGCATCAATTCCTGCGTCCTGCAGCTTTCGCAAGGTTCCTCCGGTAGAAAAAATCTCAACGCCCATGCTTGACAACGCACGGCAGAAATCCACAATACCGGTTTTATCAAAAACTGATACTAATGCACGTTTGATAACAGGATCAGACATTTGTAGATTGGGTTGAAATGGTTAAATCTCGGCAAAGCGTAAGTATAATCAAATATCCACTAAATGGCCAACCATAAAACCCGTCTGGCAGCCTTCTGTTCCGGAACCGGATCGAACTTCCAGTCTCTTTACCACGCCATCAATGAACGTGGCCTTCCGGCTGAATTTACCCTCTGTCTTTCCAATCGCTCGGAATGCGGCGCAATCATTTTTGCAAGACAGCACGGCATACCGACAGTCCACCTTTCCGAAAAGCAACACGACACCCATAAAGCGTTTGCTGCCGCAATGCTCGGATCGCTCGAAGAGCATGCTGTGGACTATATCCTGCTTGCAGGCTACCTGAGAAAAGTACCGGAAGCTGTGGTCAATGCTTATTCTTTCAGAATCCTCAATATCCACCCGGCATTGCTGCCGGACTTCGGTGGACCGGGCATGTACGGCATCAACGTTCATAAAGCCGTACTCGAGGCAGGCCGTAATGAATCCGGGGCAACGGTACATTATGTCGACTCTGAATACGACAAGGGTCCTGTTTTGCTTCAGCGAAAGGTGCCTGTAGAGGCCGGTGACACACCGGAATCACTTGCCGCAAGAGTCCTGAAATGCGAACACCGGCTCTATCCCGATGCTCTCGAAAAACTCCTTATAGCAAAAGAGCTATGAGCGAAACGCTGCTGGTCAACGAAACATTTCTCTCCATTCAGGGAGAATCGACCTATGCCGGATGGCCCTGCACATTTATTCGCCTTGCCGGATGCCAGAGCTCCTGTACCTGGTGCGATACACGCCATGCATCAACCGAAGAGGGCACAAGCATGACTCTCTCCGAAATAACCGAACACCTGGTCCAATACAGAACTCCGCTGGTGGAAATAACAGGCGGGGAACCCCTGCAGCAGGAAAACGTCTATGCGCTCATGCGGCAGCTTTGTGACCGGGATTATACGGTGCTGCTCGAAACCGGCGGATTTCTTCCCGTCGACCGTGTCGATCACCGGGTACATAAAATAATAGACCTCAAAACCCCGTCATCGGGAGAAAGCGAACGGAACTGCCTCGAAAATATTGAGCTTGCCGCCGCATCTCCTGATTCCCTGAAGAAAACCTTCGAGTTTAAATGTGTTGTCGCTTGTCGTAAAGATTACGAATGGGCCAGAAACCTGCTGAACACCTGGGACCTGACCGCCCATTGCACAGTATTGATGGGATCGGTTTTCGGCGAGCAGGACCCTGCCGAACTCGCCAGATGGATCCTTGAGGACCATCTTCATGTGAAGCTCCAGCTTCAGCTGCATAAATATATCTGGCCACCGGACAAGCGAAGGGTGTAGGGTTGAGTGTCATTTGTCATTCTCTCTCCCGTCCACATTCACCGTTTCCCTGACGGTATAATCGGGAGTGCTGGAGGTATCACGGGTCAGCATTTCTCCAAGCAGCCCGATCGAGAAAAACTGTACCGCAACGATAATCAGGAGAATTCCGAGAAACAGGATCGGACGGTTCACTACCGCTTCGTTGAAGAACACTTTTCCTATCGTCACGTAAAGACTGATCCCGAAACCCGCAAGAAAGCTCACAAGGCTCAACATACCGAAGAAATGCATCGGCTGGCGCAGATAGCGTGTAATAAAAAGTACCGTGAAGAAATCGAATAAACCGGGAAAAATTCGGGAAGTCCCGAACTTTGTCTTGCCGAACTTGCGGGGACTGTGCTTTACCGGGACTTCGGAAACCCTGAAACCGTTCCACTCCGCAAGCACCGGAATGTACCGGTGCATCTCTCCATGCAGATCAAGTGACTGAACAACCTTTCTCCGGTATGCTTTCAGGCCGCAGTTAAAATCATGCAGCGCAATTCCGGTAAACAGTCTGGTTGTCAGGTTGAATACCCTTGAAGGAACCGTCTTGGACAACGGATCGTTACGCTGACGCTTCCACCCGCTGACAAGATCATAGCCCTCCTGCAGCTTTTCTATGAGCTGTTTGAACGCAAACGGGTCATCCTGCAGATCGGCATCGAGTGTCACGACATACTCACCGGAAGCATAGCTGAAGCCGGCAGCAAGCGCTGCGGTCTTTCCGAAATTTTTCTGCAGAGAAACAAGCTTCAGCTCAGGCTTTCGGGCGATCTGTTCTCGGACAAAGTCTGCCGAACCGTCTGTCGAACCGTCATCGATCATCAACAGCTCAAACGAAAACGGCCGGTCAAAAAGACGGTGCAGCTCCTCATCCGCCGTTGCCTCACAGATTTGGTCAAGCAGCAATGGCAGAGACTCCTCTTCATTGAAAAACGGTACGATAATGGTCAGAGCGGGAGTTGGCTGCATGGCATTTTTTCTTAGAATGGTGTGCTGTAAAAATGTACACAATAGGGAGGAAACACAATTTCAAAAGTTAAAGGTAAAAAGTCAAAAAGAACGCAAAAATGCTATTTTCGTCTATTCGACCAACAGTTCAACAAATACATATGCGCTACATCGGGGCACATGTCAGTATTGCAGGGGGGATAGAAAATGCCCCGCTACGCGCCCGGGAAATCGGGGCAACCGCTTTTGCACTGTTCACCAAAAACCAGCGCCAGTGGAAAGCCCCCGCCTTGACACAAACCACCATCGACGCTTTTGCAAGCAACTGTAAAACCTGCGGCTTCGACCCTCAACACATTCTGCCGCATGACAGTTACCTGATCAACCTCGGCAGTCCCGACCCTGAAAAGCTCGACCGTTCACGCCGTGCGTTTATCGACGAAATGCAGCGAACCGAGCTGCTTGGGCTGACGTGCCTCAACTTCCATCCCGGAAGCCACCTGCGGAAAATCTCCGAGGAACAATGCCTCGAGACCATAGCCGACTCCGTCAACGCTGCACTCGATGCAACAACCAAGGTCACAGCAGTACTGGAAAACACCGCCGGTCAGGGTTCGAACCTCGGGCACTCCTTCGAACAGCTTGCATTTGTCATTGAAAAAATCCATGACAAAACAAGAATCGGGGTCTGCCTCGATACCTGCCACCTGTTCGCAGCAGGGTATGATCTGCGCACTGAAGAAGCGGTCGCGGCCATGTTTTCGCTGTTCGATGAGGCAATAGGCCTCGATTACCTTAAGGGAATGCACCTTAACGACGCAAAGCTCGGGCTGGACAGCAGACGCGACCGCCATGAAAGCATCGGCAAGGGGAAAGTCGGCCTTGAAGGCTTCGCTGCCATCATGCAGCACCCCGCGAGCACAGAAATCCCGCTGATCCTTGAAACCCCGCAGCCTGAAATCTGGGATGAAGAAATCTCCCTGCTGCACAGCCTGGAGAGTGGCTAAGTGCTACGCTTTCCGCAGATACTTCCTTACCGACAAGGTACTCCCAAAAATCCCCAGGAAAAAACCGAGACCGACAAGGACAGGATAAACCAGAAAGGTGGAGGGATGCAGCACCTCATAAATTCCGGGCTCGTAGCGCTGGAGCAGTTGGTCTGAAAGCAGATAGATTGCAAGCGCGGCAAAGCCTCCGGCCATAAGGCCCTGAATCCCTCCCTCGATAATATAGGGAGCACTGATAAACCAGTTTGCTGCGCCGACCAGACGCATTGTCTTGATTTTCTGCTGACGGGAATAGATCGCAAGGCGGATCGTATAACCAACCAGCACTACCGTTGCTATAGCTATCAGAATACCGGTTGCCGCGGTAAGAACGGTAAAGAGGCGGGCGTTCTCTTCGAGTTTCTGCAGAAAAACCTTGTTATACCGAACATCGAGAGCCGGGTCGAATGCATTAATCGAAGCAACTATCCCCTGAAGGCTGTCAGGTCCGGCATACCGGGGATGAACAAGCACTTTTGCTGAACGGGGCAGCGGGTTGATACCGAGAATCTCAACAATATCCCTGCCAAACTCCTGATTGAAAATGACGGCTGCGCTGTCTTTCGAAACATAGGTTACCTTCTTGACACCATTTAAAGATGCAATGCCGCTTTTGAATATCCCTAACTCTTCATCAGTTGCGGTATCGGGAAAAAACACTTCAAGCTCCACCCTGCCGCGGACCTCATCGATGATATCGAAAAAACTCAGCGAGACCGTTGCAAACAGCCCAAGCAGCACCAGGGCAAAAAATCCGACGACAACTGTTACGGCAGTCGGCAGCTTGGCCCTCCAAATGCCGGAAAAGCCTTCCTTGATGACAAAAAAAAGATTCATGAGCCTACAGAACTTCGCTTTAAACCCTTGCCTGAATTCTCGAATGACACGCCGGTGGATTCAATCAAGAAAAAACAAAATCTGTTGGAAATAAAAGTTTTTTTCTCATAATTACAGCTACAATTTGGGGCTATAGCTCAGTTGGTAGAGCATTTGCATGGCATGCAAAGGGTCAGGAGTTCGAGTCTCCTTAGCTCCACAAGTCTGAATCAATTCAAAAGTAAAAAGGCAAAAGTCAAAAAGGGCATCACACGCAACCCTGCGATTTCTCACCTGTCATCTCTCCGATCCCTGTTGTTCCCCATTACCTGTTACCCGTCTTCCTTTCTTCAATATTCAATAATCACTCGTCATTAGTCATTCAAACTTCCAGATTCAAAATTCAAAACTCCAGCTTCCCTCCAACACTTAACTCCTAACACAATCTCCGAATACCCATTCCCGAATACCCAGCACCGATTCCCTGTCTTCCATTAATCATTCATTCTCCGAACTCCTTACTCCTGCAGCAACACTGCAACCCTCTACCTCCACAAACAATTATTCAATAGTAAATAGTCATTAGTCATTCCTCCCTCTCTTTACTCCTACTTTGCCTTTTGCCCTTTCCCTATACCTTCTTCAACACAAACAGCACCAGGCCAACCAGCAGCGATGCTGAAAGTCCGGCAGCAATATTCAGAACAGATGCGACCAGTACAACCGGAAGCGTAAAATCAATCGTCATATCCACAAGTGAAATCGATGCGGCAAAAAAAACAAGCGCCGTCATCACGGTAAAGAAAAAGCTTGTCGCAATACTTCCCGCAAGCGAAACAAACACCATCTCACGCTTACCTGCCGCCACTTCCTGTTGCCGCATGGTCTGCTTTTCACCACGAGGATCCATTTTGTTCTTTACCAGCATTGCCGAAACCGCGAAAAAAAGCAACACGAAAAAATAGATGGCATAGACGGAATATATTTCAGACCATGCCGGATTAAAAAAACCCTGTTCGAGCCAGGAAGCTGCAACAGAAAGGGTGAGAACAGATGTGGCGAAAAAAATCGTTCCCCATAAGGACGTAATCGAAAGCCAGGTCCATATGGATGGAGGTGATGCTGTCTTCCTTGCCTGTAAAGTCATAAGTATGCAGTCAAGATGTTTTGAGGTTTTTTATCTTTTACCATCAAAATAGTCCATAGTTGCGTCTTTTCCTCCGTCTAAATCATCGATACTTTCCCAGGACATAAGCGATCCCCTGATAGACGGGTATAGAAAAATATTTTTAAAATTAATGCTTGTTATTTTACCTTCTATTGGCAAATTTAATAGCTGAGAATTCACAAAATCTTAACTGTTGAAAAAGCACCATGTGCGGAGTTTTCGGCGTCTATAATTCTAAAACTCCCGCAGAAGATACATTCTATGGGTTGTACTCCCTCCAGCACAGGGGGCAGGAAGCAGCAGGAATAGTTGTAGCCGGATACGATGAAAAGAAAAACAAAACTGTTTACCGGCAGCACAAAGGAATGGGTCTTGTTGCCGAGGTATTCAAAGATCCGGAACTATTCAAGAAATTGCCGGGCCATGCTGCAATCGGCCATAATCGTTATTCCACAACGGGCGCATCAAAATCAACAAGCAACATTCAGCCGTTTTCTCTGATCTACCGGTCAGGAAATCTTGCCATCGCTCATAACGGTAATCTCACCAACTCCCGTGCACTGCGCAAGGAGCTTACCGAGCGCGGCGTTATTTTCCAGGCATCATCCGATACAGAGATCATTCCACACCTTGCCGCACTCAGCAAGGAAAAAGAACCGATTCACCAGATTTACGAGGCCCTGCGTCAGGTACAAGGGGCATTCTCCCTTGTCATCCTTGCAAACGATCAGTTGATTGCTGCCCGCGACCCTTATGGCGTCAGGCCGCTCGCCCTCGGCAAAACCATTGATCCAGGTACAGGCGAGGCAATTTTTTACGTAGCCAGCGAGACCTGTGCATTCGATATTCTGTCGGTAGAGTACGTCAGGGACATCGAGCCAGGCGAAATTCTGTTGATCGACAAGCTTTCGACCAAAACCCATAAACCGGTCTCACTCTTTCTACCGCCTTCCAAACGCAAGGCCCGCTGCATTTTTGAATATGTCTATTTTGCAAGACCCGACAGCCTTGTCTTCACTCATTCGGTCGACAAGGTGCGCCGCAATCTCGGCAAAAACCTCGCCCGTGAATCCATGATCAAACCGGCAAATGACAACCAGCACCTGATCGTTGTCAGCGTTCCTGATTCATCGAATACCGCCGCTCTTGGTTTTGTCCGGGAAAGCAATAAAATCTGTCACCCTGCAAGATTCGAGCACGGGCTGATCCGTAACCACTATGTCGGCAGAACGTTCATCCAGCCAGGCAAGGAAAGCAGGGAAATCAAGGTACGGTCGAAATACAATATTATACGAGGCGTCCTTCAGGATCGGCAGATTGTCGTTATCGACGACTCGATCGTACGTGGAACAACCGCCAAAATGCTTATCAAGCTTATCCGCGAGGCTGATCCCAAAGAAATTCATCTGCATATCAGCTCGGCTCCGATAACCAATCCATGTTTCTACGGAATGGATTTCCCGACAAAAGGCCAATTGCTGACCTATATGTTTGCCGATACGAAAGACAATGAGGAAGAGATCGAAAAAATAAGGGAATATATCGGTGTCGATTCCCTGAAATACCTCTCTTTACAGGGTATGCTGAACAGCGCACCGCGGTTTGAAAACGAAACCCAGAGCTACTGCACCGCCTGCTTCACCGGCGACTACCCGATTCGTACGCACGACGCAACAACCGACAAAGAAGAATACGATAGCGGGGAATAGGAAAGTCAAAAATAAAAAGTAAAAAGTCAAAAAAGTTGCGGCAGTCTTCATCCTTCCTTGATCCTTAATACTTCGCAAAAAGTGCGTTATCCCTCTATAGAAGATTTTTGGCTATAAAAGACTGATTGATTTTGCCTTTTGACCTTTGACTTTT
>JAKSDC010000152.1 GCA_022360275.1 Chlorobiales bacterium | reverse complement strand
CTCACGATCTTCACCAATACTAAACATCTCGCCTACTCCACCATTTCTAAATGATTTCTCTTCAACCTTGACAATCCCTCTGCTTGCAGCATACTCAAAAACACTCTGAAAATTTTTAGGAACAGGGCCCAGTTGAATAGCACAATAACGACTCCCCGTCAACGACACTCCATACTCTTTGAAATGAAGAAAATCAGAGTAAAACAAGAGCTTGTTCAGCTTGGTTTTCCACGGACTGAGTCGCTGGGCAAAAAACACCACAGCCTCAACAAGCCTTTCAAGGCTCGGTTTTTTATAACCGGAAAATTCATCCGGAAGAAGCTCCCCCATGAAATAACTTTCAAGATCGATACATTGCTCTTTAGCGCGCTCCTCCTTCCAATGGTGAATTCGACCCTTTACCCTTTCCAGCTGGGAACCACTCAAAACTCCACTCAAGGAGATGATCTTCTCAAATTCTTCAGGATCCTGCACAACCTGGATTAACCGGGCACTGGATTCATTTGGGACCTCACCCTGCTCGTAATTGCGGTACGTATTGACACCGAAACCAAGAACCTCAGCCATTTTCGTGGCTGACAACGCATAAGATTCACGTAATGCCCTTATTTCTTCAGGAAATGGAAGCTTGTGCTCAACCCGATACTGGTTATACACCTGCATCAGGTTAATCTCGTCGAGGTGCTCGGAGGTGAACTGCTCATTGCTATCAGGGCACAAATAGTAATGGTAGTTAACCGTGTACTCTTTTTTCCTGAACCCCATAGTTCTGGGCTCTTTCACGAGCACCATATCATTACCGGTTATCGGACTTTTCATACTTCATTGATTTTTGAATGGATATTCAAGCCTGTGCTCGGCCACATGAAAAGAAATGCAAATGACACTGCTGTGTGGCGCTCCCATGGAAGTTTTGATATACACGTCTTTCGTCTTCACTTCTCTCCCAAAAACCCACATCTGTGGTCCTTTATTGAGCTGATCTTCTAGGGGGCCATCACAATAGTCTTCAACTTGCAACTGCATAAGAATTTTCTTCCTGTCAACTGGTCTTAACTCCAGGTCAAGCAAAGTCTGCGCATTCTTTCCACGATCATCACGAAACAAAATATCCCATACCTTTGCCTTGGTTGTAAAATCACGAAGGAATTCTCGAATCCGTTGTTGATTGATTACCATTACATACGGAGAGCAAGTAAAAGTTTT
>JAKSDC010000158.1 GCA_022360275.1 Chlorobiales bacterium | reverse complement strand
GAATATTGATTGCCCCCGGAATGTGCTCCCTTTGGTATGCTTCCGGAGAACGGGTATCAACTACCACGATGTTTTCTCCCGCTTCCAACGCTACCTGGAGATCCCAGGAGTCCGTCTCAAAAGCAAGCTTGTTTTTGTAGTAGTGCATCTGCTGCTCATCCATAACGTTTGCTTCTCGGTTTACTGTTACAAAATCTCTATTTACCCGGGATGGATCAAACAAAATCTTTTCCCCCCTGCTTTAACGAACGTTCCTTCCAGATCATATAGATGCAGGGGTAAATCAGGAGTTCCATCATAAAAGAGGTAAAAATACCTCCCATCATGGGAGCGGCGATTCGTTTCATCACATCAGCTCCGGTCTCGTGAGCACCCGACCACATAATGGGAAGAAGTCCCAGGAATAGCGCTGCGACTGTCATCATCTTCGGACGGACACGCTTGACGGCTCCTTCCATAACCGCTTGCCTTAAGTCCTCCTTTGTGTTCATTTGATTTTTCTCTTCAAACCTTTTGTAGGCAAGATCGAGGTAGAGCAGCATAATTACCCCTGTTTCCGCATCGACACCGGCAAGCGCGATAATACCGACCCATACGGCAATACTGAGGTTGTAGTCCAGAAAATAAAGAATCCAGAAAGCCCCTACGAGAGAAAATGGAACCGCCAATAAAACAATTCCCGTGCGAATCCAGGAGCGGGTATTCATGTACAAGAGCAGCACGATGATAAAAAGCGTCAGTGGAATAACCATGAGCAGCCGCTTCGTTGCGCGCTCCATAAACTCAAACTGGCCGCTGATGGCGTAAGTGTACCCTACGGGAAACAGTCCCGGCTCCTGAAGCGTGTTTTTGAGCCGCTCAACGTATTTTGCGATATCCTGGTCCGTTTCAAGGTCCACATAAACCCAGGAAGTAAGCAGGCCGTTTTCGTCCTTTATCACTGCCGGACCGCGACTGGTGACTACATCGGCGATTTCCGAAAGAGGAATATGCTTTTCCCCGGAAACGGAAACGAGTGCCCGTTTGATTTTTTCGGTAGTCGACCTGAAAGAGGACTGGTAGCGAATGTTGACGGGATATCGCTCACGGCCGGCAATAATCGTTGTAACGTTCTGGCCCCCGATTACCCCCTCTATCAACTTGTTTGCCTGTTCCACACTCAGCCCGTATGCGGCAAGGTTTTCCCTTTTCAGTTTGATATCGATATAGTATCCGCCCTGTGATCGTTCGGCAATGACGGATCGCGTCCCTTCAAGGTTCTGAACTTTTTGTTCAACCTGAACTGCAATGTTCTCTATCTCATCAAGGTTATCCCCATAGACCTTGATCCCGATGGGTGTTCTTATCCCTGTCGTAAGCATGTCAATACGTGTCTTGATAGGAAATGTCCATGCATTGGTAGTGCCCGGCAAATTCACTGTTTTGTTCAAGGCATCGATAAACTCGTTCCACTCGCGTCTTTTCATCTCCGGCCAGACAATACGAAAAGCAGGTTTGAGAAACTCGGGCATCCATGAAGAGTACCAGCGCTCATGATAACTTTCGGGCCATTCGTCCTGGGGATGCAGTTGAATGACGGTTTCCACCATCGAAAGTGGTGCCGGATCGGTTGCTGTCCTGGCACGGCCGATCTTTCCGAAAACAGACTCGACTTCATCGAACTCCCCGATCAATTTGTTCTGTTGCTGAAGCCACTCTTTTGCCTTTTCAATGGAAATTCCCGGAAGTGTTGTGGGCATGTATAAAAGATCGCCCTCGTTGAGCGGCGGCATGAACTCCTGACCAAGCTTGGTGTATATAGGAACAATACTTAAAATCAGAGCCAAGGAGACCAGAATAGCTCCGTTTCGATGTTTAAGGACAAACGTTAAAACAGGTGTATACACCCGAT
>JAKSDC010000155.1 GCA_022360275.1 Chlorobiales bacterium | reverse complement strand
CGGCGCGGTATGTCCTTTATAGGTGATCCGGTATCCCGATTTCTTGTCGAGCTTGCCGCTGACTACCCCGAAAGTAACCGCTTCTCTTGTATTTTTCAGGCTGTAATACCCTTTGATCGGCACTGAAGCGTTGCTTAGCGTATCGGTGACGGCAAGCGACGTTATATCGAATTCGTCGACCGGAATGCTGCGGTTGAATGTGATTTCAAGAAGGTTATCTGCCGGTGTGGAGCAGTAAACCGGCAGAGGGTCGAGCCGGGGTTCGGCCAGTCTGAACAGGTTGTCCAGAGAGCCGGTTTTGACCAGTTTTCTCTGACCGACGCCAAAAAACTCACTTTCGGGGCTCAATCTCTGGTCGCCGTTTCTGTCCTGCAAAGCCAGCAATCTGTAGCTGCCCTCTGCAAGATATTCAAGTGTGAATTTCCCGTTTTTCCCAGTTTGGACACTGTAGTCGGGTTTGCGTTCGAGGGGATTGAACGAAAGTGTATCGTTTGTAACGGCATAGGCCAGGACAAGCGCGTGTGGAGCTGGGCGGTTGTCGTTCGAAAAAACCTGTCCTCCAATGATGCCCCGGTTGATTTTGTCTCCGGTTGAAAAGGCATAGGTATAGCTTTGTACCAGCTCGTTGCCCCGGCTGCTCCTTAACGAGGTATTGAGCGTAATCGTGTAAGTTTTATTGCTGTCCAATGGTTGTGTGAAGAGTATTTCCGCTTCCTTACCGTCAGCTTTCAGGTTATAGTCGGTAACCGCAGGCGAAAAAACAAGGGCTTTTCGCAGAGACCAGGCTGGAACGTAACGGTTGAAGATAAAAAGGATCTTTTGCGGTGACGTATTGACTGAAGACGGGGGCGGATCGACCGAAAGAATTTCCAGGGGTGCGGTATCCTTCGGTCCCCCTGTCGGCGGCCGGTCAACGGCACATGCCACAAACAGAAGGCACAAGGCGAAAAGGAGCGGCAGCGGTTTCATGGAAAGAGAAGTTGGAGCCCTGGCCTGGATTGTAAATCAGCGTATAAATTCGTAAATTAAAAAGCTAAGGATTTCTATGAAAATATTTTGCGAAAAAAATAACAGATTGTTTACGATATAGATGACCAGAAGCACTTGCAAGGTTCTTTATGTGTCTGGTGAAATTTCTCCATTTGTAAGGATCAGTTCTCTTGCCGATTTCATGGCATCCTTTCCTCAGGCCATGGAAGATGAAGGCTGTGAAGCACGCATAATGATGCCTAAATACGGTGTGATCAACGATCGCAAATTTCGCCTTCATGATGTCTTGCGGCTTTCAGATATCAAAGTGCCTCTGAAAGACAAGACCGATCTGCTTCACGTAAAGGTAACGGCTCTCCCATCCAGTAAGATACAGACCTATTTTCTCTATAACGAAAAATATTTCAAACGTAACGGCCTTTTCAAGGACATGGTCCAGGGGAACGATTTCAAGGGCAGTGCCGAACGGGTGATTTTTTTTAATCTCGGTATCCTTGAAACGCTCCAGAGACTTGGCTGGAAGCCTGATATTATTCATTTCCATGACTGGTATGCAAGTCTCGTACCTCTTTTGCTGAAAACTGTTTATGCTGATAATGCCTTTTTCAAAGGGGTCAAAACGGTGTTGACCGTTCATAATGCGCACAGCCAGGGTGTTTTTCCACTGAAGCCGTTCAAAAAACTGTTGCCTGAGATCGTGGTTGATGGGCTGTACACCGGAGACGATGATACGGTAAACATGCTTTTTACGGGGATTGAACATGCAAACCGCATCGCTACGACATCGATCAGGTATGCCGAGCTTATCAGCAATGATACCGAAGCGGCTTGCGGTGTTGATAAAATTCTGGCCTCACGGGGTAATCATCTGGAGGGAATAACCAATGGCCTCGATATCAAGCAGTGGAACCCGTCTGCGGACAAGCTCATTAAAAAGAAATTCGATACCAGCCGTCTCGATGAGAAGCTCGAAAACAAGAGGTACCTGCTCGAAGAACTGAGCGTGTCTTTTGACGAGGACGTCCCTCTGATCGGCGCAATGGTGAATTTTGACCGTTTTCAGGGAGTCGAGCTTCTGCTTGATTCTCTCGACAAGCTGATGCAGCTTGATATCAGGATGGTTATTTCAGGATCGGGAGACAAGGATATCCAGAAGAAGCTGGAGAATATTGCCTTGAAATATAAAGGTAAACTTGGACTCAACTGGGAGTTCACGGATGCGTTTTTTCATCAGATAATGGCTTCTGCCGATGTACTGCTCATGCCTGGAAAACTTGAGTCGTGCGGTATGATGCAGTTCTTCGCGATGCGCTACGGAACCTTGCCGATTATCTATGGAGGCGGGGGTATCGCTGAAACCGTTGACGAGATAAATGCGCGGCATGATGGCTCGGGATTTGTTTTCCATGAGTACAGCTCCAAGGCTCTTGTCGGGAAGGTAAAAGAGGTGATTTCGATATATGGCGACAAGGAGCGCTGGGCAAGGCTTGTGACCGATACCATGGAAAGAGACATGAGCTGGAAGGACTCGGCAGAGAAGTATACTCAAATCTATCTCGGTTTGCTTGAGCGTGCATGAGAGTATGCTGAAAAAGGTAAAGGTATTGTTTCTTGACCGGGATGGCACGATCAACAGCGATATAGGCGCTTACGTCACCACACGAGAGCAGTTTGAGCTGATAGACGGAGCCGATACTGCAATTGCCCTCGCCAAGAAGGCAGGTTTTCAAATTGTCATTATCACCAATCAGGCCGGCATCGCCAAAGGTATTGTTACTCCTGAACAGGTTGAGGATATTCATCTTTATCTGAATGAACTGCTTGCCGAAAGCGGTACGTCTTTTGACCATAGTTACTATTGCCCTACCCATCCAGACCATCCTCATCCCGAATATGACCGGTTTGCATGGTGCAGGAAACCGGAGACCGGTATGGTTGACCGGGCGGTTGCCGATTACCGTTCTGCCGGATTTGATGTGGACAAATCCCGGTCGTTTTTTATCGGGGATAAAACGGTTGACGTCGAATGCGGATTACGCGCAGGTCTCCGGCCCATTCTGGTCAGGACAGGGCATGGTGAGGAGGAGCTTTGTCATGAGCAGGGCATTGTGCCTGAATTTGTGGCGGATAATCTTTACCAGGCGATAACGAAATATGTACTCTTGAATGCCTGTTGATTTGTTTATTTGTTGAATTGTCTTCAGGCGTATCGCTTTTTGCTGTAAAGCAGATCGATGCTGATGGTGACTGATGGCTGATCAGGAAGATAGTATGACAAAGCTACATTGCTATGTACACATTCCTTTTTGCCGGGAACGATGCAGTTACTGCGATTTTTTCCTCGTAACGAAACAGGAACTGCAGTACCGTTTTTTCCGTGCGCTTTATGAAGAAACCGCGGAACGGTTCTCTGCTTACGGTGGAAGCGCCATTCACTCAGTTCATTTCGGGGGAGGGACCCCGTCTTTGGTTCCTGTTTCCTATCTGGAAGACTGGTTTGAAACGTTTTCGCGACATGTTTCTTTGAACAATGACGTCGAAATTACCATTGAGGCCAACCCTGAAGATCTTTCTACTGAAAAAATTCAGGGCCTTGCCGCTCTTGGTGTTACCCGTATCAGTATCGGTGTTCAGTCTTTTCTGCCGGAAAAGCTCCGTACGCTTGGTCGCCTGCACACGGCTGAGGAGGCATTGCGGGTTACAAGCGAGGCAATGGCCATGTTTGGTAATGTCAGTGTGGATCTCATCTGCGGCGCGGAAGGAGAGACACTGGAAGCGTGGGAGCGTGATCTGCATATTGCTCTTTCCTGCGGTGTGCCGCACATTTCCGTATACATGCTTGCCCTGGAAAAACGAACCCGGCTTGAACGTCTTGTAAAAAGAGGTATCGTTACTCTCCCGAACGAGCATGCACAGGCTGTAATGTATGCAAAGGCATGTGAGTTGCTTGAAGCCCAGGGGTTTGAGCACTATGAGGTTTCGAATTTTTCAAAACCGGGATTCTTTTCCCGTTATAATCTGGGATGCTGGCGCAGGGAATCGTATCTTGGTTTCGGCCCCTCAGCGCATAGTTTTCTTGTTTCCGGAGGCCACGAGGTGCGAAGTGCGAACGTGAGCAGTCTGGTTCGCTATATGGCATCTCCGCATAACGCTCAGGAATACTGTGAAATGCTCTCCGAAGAAGAGCAGATCGACGAAAAGATTTTTCTTTCCCTTCGGCTTTCTTCCGGTCTCGAACTTGATGATCTGCTGCATTTTCATGAAAGCAACAGTGCGGTGCTGGAAACTGTGAGGCGACTCAAAGGGCAGGGGTTGCTCAAAATGCGGGACGGTGTGATAACGGTTACACGAAAAGGATTTCTGTTCGCCGACAAAGTGGCGGAAGAGTTGCTGCCCGTCAGGAAACAATGAGGTTTATTGGACGCTTCCAATGCCGTTTCCGACGAATATTTCCGGTAGATAGTTGACAATTAATAACGCATATTAACTCGTAACTCGTTACTGGTCACTTTTCAATATGGAGCACAGGACAATACATCGCGGAATAGCTTTAGCATTGTTTCTGCTGATTGAAGCCGTTTATCTGATGACCATGGCTCCGACACTCTCTTTCTGGGATAGCGGGGAGTTTATTGCAACGGCATACACGCTCGGTGTTCCCCATCCTCCGGGTGCACCTCTCTTTCTTCTGGTCGGCAGATTGTTTTCCATGATCCCTTTTTTTGAAGATATCGGGGCTCGGGTCAACCTGTTGAGCACGTTGTCGGCTTCGGCAACCGTGATGCTCACCTACCTGATCATTTTTCGCCTGATTGTCATGTACAGGAAAAGTGGGCCGGATTCATGGGATGTCCCTGAAAAACTTTCGGCTTATGGTGGTGCCGTCGTGGGAGCTCTCGCAATTGCTTTTTCGGACAGTTTCTGGTTCAACGCGGTTGAAACAGAGGTATATGCCCCTTCGCTGTTTTTTACCGCACTCGTTATCTGGTTCATCCTGATATGGTATGAAAAGGTTCCTCAGGAAGGAAACGAGCGCTGGTTGATGGCCGCAATGTATGTCATCGGCCTATCGATAGGGGTACACCTGCTGAGTCTTCTGGCGATCTTCGCGGTCATCATGATGTACTATTATAAAAAATATGAGGTTACAGCCGCATCTTTTCTGCTGATGATTGTTGCGGCTTCGGCTGCTTTTCTGCTGGTGTATATCGGTATAATCAAAGGCTTGCCGGTGCTGATGCAGCATGCCTCATGGTGGGGGGTGGCGATTCTTCTCGGTGGAATTGTCTACGCCGTGTATTATGCTCATGTTCGGCGATACAGGCTTATGCATACGATAAGCATGTCGTTGCTTCTGTTGATCCTCGGTTATACTTCCTATGCGCTCATCTACGTGCGTGCAAACGCTTCACCTTCCATCAATGAAAACAACCCCTCGACCGGGGAGGCCTTTTTTTCATACTTGAACCGTGAACAGTACGGTGATTTTCCTTTGTGGCCACGGCGCTGGTCACAGGAGCCGGTGCATCAGTACGTTTATCAGCAGTACGGCAGCGAACTCGACTATTTCTTTCGTTATCAGCTGGATCATATGTATCTCCGCTATCTCGGGTGGCAGTTTATCGGTCGTGAAAACGATACTGAAGGCGCTGGAGTTGACTGGTCGCAGCTCTGGGGTATTCCTTTTCTTGTCGGTATCTTCGGGGCGTTCTCGCATCTCCGGCGCGACTGGAAGATGGCTACGGTTGTTACCGCGTTGTTTATTCTCACCGGCGCGGCGCTTGTTGTTTACCTCAACCAGATTCAACCGCAGCCGAGGGAGCGGGATTACAGCTATACGGGCAGCTTTTTTGCTTTTGCTGTCTGGATCGGTATCGGTGTTGAAAGCTTCTATGCATTGATGAGGGAAAGGTTGAAGCATAGCAGGGCGGTTCTTATACAGCAGTGGATAATAGGGTTCGTAACTGTAATTGTTTTTTTAATTATAGCGGCAATTATGGCTGCGGCTTCGCTCTATTTTAACTGGCATCCGTTGTATGTTGACTTTGTAGTTATCGCTATAGCTGTTTTTTTTGTTATAGGTATTGAGATTATCTGGTATATAGTTCGGCAGCTCTTTAAGTTCAGTGAAAAAAATCAGCCGTTAATTGTTTCGGTTTTCATTGTGACGGCAGCTCTTTTTTTGCTTAACGGCAGAATGCTGTATGCCAATTACCATACTCATGACCGTTCAGGGAACTATTTTCCCTGGGATTGGGCCTGGAACATGCTGCAAAGTTGCGAGGAAGACGCCATACTCTTTACAAACGGCGACAACGACACCTTCCCACTTTGGTATTTGCAGGAGGTTGAAGGTATCAGGACCGATGTCCGGGTTGTCAACCTCAGTCTTGCCAATACCGGCTGGTATCTCGACCAGTTGAAAAACACCTCTCCGAACGGGGCTAAGAAAATAGCTTTCAGCCTGAGCGACAAGGAACTCAGAGAAATCGGCTATGTTGCCATACAGCCGGTTGAGGTCGAGCTTCCCGCAGGTTCGACAAAAGAAGAGCTTGTAAAAGACTATGAAGCAGCAGGTCTCGATGTTCCGGCAGGGCTTGTCGATACGTTGCGGTGGCGGGTTATGCCGACCATTACCTATCGTGGACAGGGTTTTCTAAAGCCGCAAGACGTTGCTGTCCATCAAATCCTGGTGAACAATTACGCGACACGTCCGATATATTTCGCCATAACCGTGGGCTCTGAGAACATGCTGGGTATCGGCGACTACCTGCGTCTCGATGGTCTTGCATACAAGGTTGTGCCGGTAGAACATAGTGGAGAGGGTGAGTTTCTTGGAATACCGCAACTTTGGAAAAACCTCTGGAAGGTATTTCGCTACCGCAATCTCAACAATCCGAACGTATATATGGATCAGACATCGAACCGGTTGACCAAGGGTTACAAGTCTTTGTTTACAAGCCTTGCGGTTGCGCTTGCGGAAAGTCCGGAAAAGGAGATCACCGTCAGGGGCGGCAATGGGGAGGTGCTCAAGGCTACCGGCAGGCAGCTTGCACTGGAGGCGCTGGACAAATCGGAAAAACTCTTGCCTCTGGAACGTTTCGAGCTTGATCCGGGAGTTGCAGCATTGATTGTTTCGCTGTATGCGTCACTGGGTGAAAAGGATAAAGCAGATCCTTATATTCTTTATCTTGAGGGGCGTGCGGATATGACCACTTTACGCGAAGCCCCCCAGGTTTACTATGCACTTGCCCTTGCGTTGCGCGAGGTTGGCCGGACGGGTGAATCGGAAAAAATCATGGACCGGCTTTTCGAGGAGATTGATGAGGGCAGGATTGAACTACCGAATCAATAAAACAGCTATTGATGGACACTTGTATACATCCGACAGCCGTAGTCGGGTCAAAAGCTGAAATCGGCGAAGGAGTTACAATCGGCCCTTATGCGGTGATCGAGGATGATGTTGTTATCGGGGACAATACCGCGATAGGCCCCCATGTACAGATTGCTGACGGTGCCCGTTTAGGAAAGGAGTGCAGGGTGTTTGCCGGGGCGGTTCTTTCCACCATTCCCCAAGATCTGAAGTTCGAAGGTGAAAAAACCTGCCTCCTTGTCGGCGACCGTACGGTTATCAGAGAGTATGTGACCCTGAACAGGGGGACCAAGGCAAACGGTGAAACAGTTGTTGGTTCTGACAACCTTATTATGGCCTATGTTCATGCAGGTCACGACTGCATCATCGGGAACCATGTTATTATCGCTAATTCCGTTCAGTTCGGAGGTCATTGCGAGGTTGAGGATTACGCTGTTGTAGGCGGGCTTGCTGGCGTTCACCAGTTTGTACGTATCGGGAAATATGCAATGGTAGGAGGGATATCGAGAGCTTCACTCGATGTTCCTCCCTATGTCATGGCAGGTGGTCATGAAACGTTTCGTTTTGAAGGACTGAATCTGGTTGGGCTTAAACGGAGGGGTTTTTCCTCGCAACAGATCGATACGATCCGGGACGTGTACAGGATCATTTTCCAGTCGGGGTTACTCCTCGGCAATGCGCTTGAAAAAGTTCAGAGTGAATGTGAACGCACTCCCGAAGTTGACGAGGTACTGCGTTTTTTTGATACAGATGCTGCAAAGAGGAAGTGTATCAGGCCTTTCAAATCCTGAAAAACGAAAAAAGCATGTCACGCTGGGCGCTTGGGGTGGATCTTGGAGGGACGGCTGTCAAGCTTGCTGTGATTGATGAACAAGGTCGTGTCCTTGATCATGAACGGCATCCGACACGGGTTGGTTCCGGCCCGGAAGGTATTGTCAGGCAGATAGCATCGCGCGGGTTTTCAATGTATAACTGTTTCAAGGAACGGCTGGTTGGGGAACTGTTTGCAGGAATCGGGCTTGGTGCACCCGGAGCAGTCGACAGCAGGAAAGGTATTCTCAGCTATCCGCCCAATTTGCCGGGATGGGAGCAATACCCTCTGAAAAACCGGCTGCAAAAGGTGCTTTCCAGTGAGTATTCCCTGGACTGTCCGTTGATCCTCGAAAATGATGCAAACATTGCTGCTTGCGGCGAGGCTGTTTTCGGGGCAGGGAAAAAGTTTGATGATTTTATGATGGTTACCCTGGGAACCGGTGTTGGCGGCGGAGTCATCCTCAACCGCAAGCTGTACAGGGGTTCCAGCGGTACGGCAGGTGAAATCGGCTACATGACGGTTGATTACAGGGGAGGGAGTGTTCATGCCGGTGTAAGAGGTACGGTCGAGAGTCTGATCGGGAAAAAAGGCATTGTTGCCATGGGTGTGGAGATCTACAGGGCCAATCCGCCGGAGTCCTGGTCTGAAGAGTTTCATGGCAAGGAGTTGGGCAGCCTCTCACCAAGAACCCTTGAAAAAGCTGCACACCATGGTGATCCTCTCGCTATTGAAGTCTGGAACAAGGTAGGCGCAGTACTGGGGGTGGGTCTTGCCGGTGTGGTTGCGCTGATGGATATCCGTAAATTTGTTATCGGGGGGGGGATTTCAGGCGCAGGGAATCTGATTTTTTCTCCTGCATTTGCGCAGATTAAGGCTTCGACGCTTCCGTCGATGCATGACGGTCTGGAGGTTGTTCCTGCTGCGCTGGGGAACCGGGCCGGAGTGTACGGTGCAGCAGCACGTTGTTTTTCCTCGATAGAATGAGAAAGGTGCAATGCTTGATGAGATACTCCATCTTTTCTACCCGCACGTCTGCGCGGGATGTTACACACTGCTTGTTGACGGTGAACGGGAAATCTGCAGCAAATGCACGGCTTCTTTCGACAGGTTTTCAGATGCCGATGCTGCGGACTATGCGGTAAAGGAGGTTTTCAGAAAAACCTTTCCGGAAGACGATCTCCCTCAAAAAGCATGGGCGCTTTACAGGTTTCATAAAAACGACCGGCTTCAGTCAATTATTCATGCAATGAAGTATGGAGGGGAGCACCGGCTCGGAAAAGTGTTTGGAAGGTTTCTCGCCGAGCTCATACAAACCGGGGCAAATGCCGCCGACCGCTATGACTGTATTGTTCCGGTTCCTCTTCATCGTTTGAAGGCAGTAGAACGAACCTATAACCAGTCCGAGGTTATAGCTGATTCTCTTGCTGAGTTTCTCGGCACGGATGTTCGGGTCGATCTTGTGGTTCGTAAAAAATATACCCGGTCACAGACCGGATTGTCACCGCGTGAAAGGTTGGGCAACGTGCGTGATGCTTTTGCAGCAACCGGAAAAGTCATGCCTGAAAATATTCTGCTTGTTGACGATGTGTTCACGACCGGAGCGACGGTTGCCGCTGTCATGCAGTCCCTCAGGTCTGCAGGAGTGGGGAACATCTCTCTTGCAACGATAGTGTTTGCCGCTTGAAACGCTGAGCATGGATATGGATCTTTTTTACACACCCCACCATCGTATCGACCTTGCAGAAGGAACTCTTGCCGTTCAAGGGGATGAGTTTTTTCATATGACAAAAGTTCTGAGAAAAAGAGAGGGAGATGAGGTTCATCTTACTGACGGGGAAGGACTGTCGATACAAGCTGCAATAACGAAGGTCGGCAAAGGTTTTTTGACAGCGGCAATTATTGCAGCAGAAAAAATGACTCCGGCGTCTACAAAAGTGACGGTTGCCATGTCGCTTCTGAAATCATCTCAGAGGTTTGATTTTTTTCTTGAAAAGGCTACCGAACTTGGTGTCACCGGGATCGTACCCATGATAACCTGTAGAACGGTTGCACAGCCGAAAGCGGAACAAATAGACAGTAAACTGCGGCGCTGGAAAAAAATTCTTGTTTCGGCTTCACGTCAAACAAAAAGGTATCATCTTCCTGAGATTACAAAGCCGCTCCTGCTTGACGAGGTACTGCGTCTCGAGGGGTACGACATGAAGCTGCTTCCCTATGAATCGTCTGAAATCAGCCCTGGGGCATCATTTACCGATAAAAATGTGTTGTTTATTATCGGAGGGGAAGGGGGGTTTACCGAAGAAGAGGTAAGGTGCGCCCTTAGGCTTGGCTTTTCTGAAATATCATTCGGACGTTCGATTCTTCGTGCGGAAACGGCTGGTGTTTTTGCCGTTGCCATGGTTCGTTCACAGATTGTGATGAGTGAGCAGCAGGATAAATGGATATAAAATAAAGCTATGCAAAAAACGATTCTCAACAATATCATACTCCTGGTTTTTGTCCTGGTGATCTCGGCAATCTTTTTGTCCATGGTGTACAGTTTTCTCATGGTCATTCTGCTTGCCGCTATCTTTTCCGGACTGGCAATGCCGTTGTACCGGTGGTTTGAACGCCTTTTCAGGGGGAAAAAAGGCCTGAGTGCGGCCATGACACTTCTTGCCATAGCAATTATTCTGATTTTCCCTTTACTCGCCCTGCTCGGGGTCGTTGCCGGACAAGCGATAAAAGTGAGTAGTTCGGTCGGACCATGGATTGAAAAGCGTCTCGCGGAGCCGACAACTTTACCTGATATTATCAATTCGCTTCCCCATTCCGAGACAATCGCCCAATACAGCGACGAGATCCTGCAGCGTCTCGGTGAGATGGTTGGAAAGATCAGCACTTTCCTTTTCGAAAACATTTCGTCCTTTACCCTCTCGACTGTGCATATGCTGTTTATGATGTTTGTGTTTTTTTATACCATGTTTTTTTTCCTCAGAGACGGCAGGAAGTTCCTCGAAAAGATCCTCTACTACCTTCCGCTCAGTGAACGCGATCAGTCGCGTATGCTTGAAAAGTTTACCTCGGTTACCGGAGCAACCATCAGGGGTACTTTTGTCATCGGTATCATCCAGGGTACTCTTGGAGGAATTGCTTTAGGGGTTGCGGGTATAGAGAGTGCTGTTTTCTGGGGTGCGGTCATGACGGTACTGTCGATTATACCGGTTATCGGGTCAGGGCTTGTATGGGTTCCTGCGGTTATCTACCTCTATGCAACCGGTGAATATGTTGCCGCGACCGGTCTTCTGCTCTTTTGCGGTCTGCTCGTCAGCAGCATCGATAACGTTCTCAGGCCTACGCTTGTCGGAAGGGATACCAAATTGCACGAGCTTCTGATTTTCTTTGGCACGTTCGGGGGAATAAGCCTTTTCGGTATTGCAGGTTTTATTGTCGGTCCTGTGGTCGCAGCCCTTTTTGTCACTGTCTGGGAAATTTACGGCGAGACGTTCAAGGAGTATCTCAAGGGGTTCAAGAGCCCGGAGCCCTGTAATGATTCGGGAGGGAGCGACAAAACGCAGGTATGACAGTTTTTGCACGACTGCTTTTGCTTTTGTTACATTGGAAAAGGGTGATGTGTCAGGATTCAGCCTGATGGCGATAGTCGTTATAGTAAAAGAATCGATGAAGTGCCGGAGAGCCATGAGAAAATTTGCTGTTCTACCTATTATTTCCTTACTCCTGTTTCTTGCATGTCTGCTGTTTGCCGGATCTCCTTTGTTATACGCAAAGCCCGATACGGAGCAGGACAGCCTGAATTTCGAGCAGGAAGTCGATTCATATGTTCTCAAAGACCTGAGTACATCGCAGGTGCTCATGTCCAAGAACGCCGTTCAGCGTATACAGCCTGCAAGTCTTACGAAAATACTGACTGCAATTATTGCGATAGAAAGCGGCAAACTTGGCAATGTCGTTGCTATTCCGGAAGCAGCGACCGATGTGGAACCAAGCAAGGCAGGGTTTGAGCCGGGAGAGAAAATCCGCCTTGTAGACCTCGTCAACGCATCGATGGTTCGGTCGAGCAATGATGCTGCGTTTGCAATTGCACTCTATCTTGGCGGAAGCGTCAAAGGGTTTGCCGATATCATGAATCGCAAGGCGAAAGAAATAGGGATGAAATATTCTCATTTCACCAATCCTGCAGGGTATGACAGGGATCGTTACGCCGGTCATTATTCGACGGCGGGTGACCTGTTGCGGCTTACCGAATATGCAATCGGCAACGAAATTTTCAATCGTATTGCAGCACTTGATTCGGTATCGTTTTACGAGCAGGAAACAAAGAAAAAGTACCTGCTTAAATCAAGCAACAAGCTTCTTGAAAACTATCCGTATGCCGTTGGTATCAAAACCGGTTATACCCTGAAGGCAGGCAGGTGCCTTATTGCCAGAGCAAAAAAAAAGGACATGGATATGGTGCTTGTGATGCTCAAGTCCGGGAAGAAACGTTGGGAGCTTGCAGAGAAAGTGTTTGAACAGGCATTTGAGGAAAGTGAGCGGGAAAAGGTTTCGTATCGTCCGGAAAAAAGGCTGAAAGTGCAGTCGCTTATTTTTATGGGTAACGAAGCTCAGTGATGGAAAAAGGCAGCAGGAGTAAAAAAAGGAGGGGGAGACCGGAAGCCAAGGACCGGGTTATCGAAGGGGCGACATGGCAAGAGGGCGAGTGAAGGAAGTTGACCGTCCTCAAACAATTCAACAGTATTACCGGATAGTCATGCCGCACTTGATGCGGCATCCATACTGACGTTGGAGAGAAGATGGATCTCCGGGTCGAGCCCGGAGATGAAGGCAACCAGGCGCAAGGTCAGCTTATTAGCCATCCGGCTGTCACGCTATCTGGCCGGGGTAAACAGTTTTTGAAACAGTTCAGTTATTAACGCGGACGGTTTCTTCAGCGGAGAAGAAGAACGAAGATTCGATTTGTGCGTTTTCATCCGAGTCCGAGCCGTGGACAATGTTTTCGCCTTTGCTGTCTGCATAGAGTTTGCGAATTGTTCCCTCTTCAGCTTCTGCAGGATCAGTCGCTCCGATAAGTTTACGAAAGTCTTCCACAGCATTTTCTTTTTCAAGAATCATAGGGACGCAGGGACCCGAGGACATAAACTCGACGAGTTCTCCGTAGAAGGGTCTCTCGCGGTGAACGGAATAGAATGCCCCGGCTGTTTCTTGCGTCAGCTTTGTTTTTTTCATGGCAACAATACGAAAGCCTGCATGCTCTATCTTGTCGATTACCGCGCCGATAAGCTGCTTGCGAACACAATCCGGTTTGAGAATGGTAAGGGTTCTGGTCATCAGAATCTGTGTTTAGATTATACGTTGAAATGCTTTTTTGTAAGGCTAGATCCGTGTGCGAAAATACATAATGTCGGCTGAATATGAAAAAATGGAATGAACTGCAGGTTCAGTGCAGGATCGGGTTATCTTTTCAGGTTCCGTTTTTTCCTTCCTGATTGAATATCACCAGTATTTTGCCTACCCGTTGCCCGTCCATTTTGATGACCTTGAAAAGCATGTTATGCCACTCAAGGGTGTCCATGACCGAGGGGACTTTTTCAAGTTTGGTCATGAGGAACCCGCCCATGGTATCGTAGCGAGGGTCCTCCTCGTCGAGAAAGTTGTCGAGATCAAACTCTGCGACGAAATCATCTACCGGAAGAAGGCCGTCGATGATCCATGTTCGTTGACTTCTGCGCACTATTTTTTTCGTTCCTTCAAGATCGTCAGCCGGAATATCCCCGACGATGCTTTCAAGCACATCCGTAAGTGTTATGGCTCCTTGCACGAATCCCTGCTCATCGATCACCAGTGCAAGGTGTGCCCTGTTTTCCTTGAAAAGTTCGAGCACCTGGAACGCCGGGACGGATTCCGGGACAAACAGCGGCGGTTTCATTGCATTGCGGATGGTGGCTTTCAGATCGCCCGGTTCGAGCAGCTGTTTGTTGACAAGATCAAGCGAGCGGACGACACCTCTCAGATTGTCGAGGCTGTCTTCTGCAACCGGGAACCGTGAGCGTCCGCTTGCCTGCATTTTTGAAATCAGTTCTTCTTCGGGAGCGTTGAGGTCGAGCCATTCAATTTCGCTTTTCGGGGTCATCATCGAGCTGGCGCGCTTGTCGCTCAGCCGGAAAATTCTTGAAACCATTTCATATTCAACCGACTCGAAAACTCCTTTTTTTGCCCCCTGTTTTATCATGAGCATGACTTCCTCGTCACTGACAAGCGGTTTCTCAATGTTTTTTATGCCGATAATTTTGAGAACGATATTGGTCGAGCCGTTAATAAGGTTGACTATCGGAGAGCTTATCCGGCAGATGATATCGATGACTCGTGCAATTTTGAGCGCTATTTGCTCGGGATGCTGCAGGGCGATTTTTTTTGGTGCAAGTTCGCCGACGATAAGGGTAAAGTAGGTGACACCTATGACAACCAGTCCGAGAGCAAGCTCTTCACTGTAAGGTTTGAGGATTTCAATACCGGAAATGAGTTCCGAGACCGGTTCGGAAAAGCTGACACCGCTGAATGCACCTGCAAATGTAGCGATGAGAGTGATTCCTACCTGTATTGCGGAGAGAAATTTGCCGGGGTTATCCAGCAGTTCAAGAACGAGTGATGCTTTTGTTATGCCGGCATCACGCAATTCATGTAATTTGGTTTCCCTTGAAGAAATAATTGCAAATTCGGCCATCGAAAAGAAGCCGTTAGCCAAAATCAGGCCGAATAATATAAAGAGTTCTACTATGTCTGAATCCATATTGGTGGCACGGGCGTGCCTGGGAATAAAAAATCTAAAAGTTTATGCCTGTCCTGAATCGGGCAATTTCAGGCGGTCGGGCCGGAGCCGCAATATCAGGTGCTCAATTACAGGTAAATGTATTAATTGGGAAAGATAGGTAAAAAATCCCCAATGGAAACATCTTGTAAAGTCGGCGACAACGGTCTTTACGCTTGAAGCGCACTGTGGGTTGGAAAATCGTGATTCGTTGTGCATGTATGAAAATATGGCTAAACTGCTGCAGGCAGTCAATTTGATGGCATTTCTATTAATCCGGAACAAATAACTGTAACCGTGAACGTTTTACGGCATACCGCCTTGTTGGCCATGGTTCTTGTTTTTGCCGCGTGTGCGAAACAGAAACAGGAGCCAGCGTACAAGGATGCTGCTGAATACTATGAGAAGGCTGAGCTTCAAGCCGCCGACCATGGGTATGAAAAAGCTCTTGAGCTGTTGCGGAAAGGCCTTGCAAAAGATACGCTCGATGGCTTTTCGCCAGGAACGGCCAAGGCATTGAATCGCAAAATGACATTTGAGACGTTGACAGGAAACTATTTCGATGCCCTTGCTTCTCACGAAATGATTGAAAAACGGTGCGGGGGCATGCTTCCGGATACCGCAGAAACAAAACGAATCCGTTCGAAAGCAGCACTGCTTGCCGAACTTGGGGAGTTTGCCGAAGCAGAAAAGTCGTTGATGACCCTTGGTTCGTTGAGCGTCAGGGATTCGCTTGACCTAGCCCGGTACCGGAGTTTGGGCGGAGATCACGAAAAAGCATTTTTTATCTACAACGATTTAAGCGTAGCTGCCGATCCGGTAATATCATTGCAGGCCTATACAGGTCTTCTTGAGCTGAGTCTCGGCGCATCGTTCAGCAAGGCCGAAGCCCCCTCGGTATATACGCATCGAATTACCGGGCTTGCACGAAAACTTGTTGCCAAAGAAAACAGGGGGAGTGAAAGAGCAGCAGCGCTTGTTTTACGCCGGGCGGCAATGTTGCTTGAGCTTATCCCTGCTCATACCAAAGATGCCAGCTATCTGTATTTTAAGGCGCTTTCCCGTGCTCGTGCAGCAGGTGATGAACGACTTGCTCAGTTGCTGGATTTTGAGTCCAACGCGGTTTTGGCCAACAATCCGGAAGTTTATGCCCGTACACTTGACTACTTCGAAAGAAACAATATGCCGCTGGCAAGGATGGCTGCCTTGCTGAAGCAGGGCGCCGGCGGGCATCCGGGTGATGATGAGAGAATAAGGGCATTGAAAAAAGGCCTAAATATCTATCAGCATCAGGTTTCACCCTTACCGGGCTATGCTCTGGTAAGGCTTGTCGATCGTTCAGCCGAAAAGCTGACAGAAATGCTTTTAAGCAGAGGCAGATATGCGGAAGCGTTTGAAACCGATGAATTGAGAAAGCTCTATGTTTTAAAACATGCAATTCAGAGGAGCTACGATACTTTCGAATTGCCTGAAGAGCATGAGCAGCTTGAACGGCAGGTGGCAAGGCTGGGAAAAGAGCTGAATGCATTGCTTCAACGATTGATGAACAGCTTCGAAACGGGGCGGGGATATGAAAGTCATGCTACAACAATCGAAGCGATCAACAAAAAGAGAGGGAAGCTTTACGAAAAGTTTGCAGAAGTGCGCACGGTTTCGCCGTTGCAGGCCGGAAAGCTTGCGCTGGCACCCGTCACACTGAGAACCGTTCAGCAGGCTCTTGACGAGGGTCACGCTGTATTGAAAATTATCGAGAGCAAGCACTGGTGCACCGTGTTCTTGGTGCAAAACAACTCTATTGATGTATCCAGGCGAAAGGTTGATGCTGCACTGTATCGTTCCAGGTTACGGCTTTTCAGAGAGCATCTTGCAATGAGCGTTGAAGATGGCAGCGCCCGTGTTGCCGGAGATCTTGAAAGGATATGGCTCACGGATCTTTTAATCAAACCATATACCGGACGCTTGCGCGATATCAACCGGTTGACGGTCGTTGCAACTGAGCCTGTTCCTGCTCATCTTCTTGGATACAATCGGTTCCTGGTTCGTGATTTTCCGGTTTCATGGATCTATTCGGCACATGAATTTGTACGGCAAGCCTCGCTGAACGATGACAACGGCGTTGAGCAGCCTCCTGCTTTTTACAGTGCCGAAAGGTATCAGGAGGTGCTTGAAGAAAAACTGACCTCTCCGCATCAGGCAATTTTTCTGCTTTGGAAACAGTTTTCAGGTTCCGAAATAGAAGAACTGCGGGTATTGCTTGCATTGTCCATGCAGGAGGGCGGGGATCCTTCCGATGTTTTACATCAACTGGCTCAAAACGGACAGGCTGAAAGTGATTACTGGCTTTATCTTTCCGAATACGGTATACGAGGCAGGTAAAAAAGCAAAGAAGACCTTTGAAAACGAAAGGAGAAACGATGTGGTTGCCGAAATGACTAAGTACAAAAGGCGTGCCCGGAGGTTAAAATATATTGTTAATTCGATTGTCATGAAGGCTTAATTTTTGTAAACTAAACAAATTGGGTGTTTTGGGCGGTTCGCAAGCTTCATAAATTACCACACGCATGTCATGGCGGATGAAGTAACATTTGGCTCTTCCGGCGACTTGCTGGTACGCAAACTCATTCAGGCCAGAAAAGAACGGGGGCTTTCTCTCGAAGAGGTCAGTGCCGAGACAAGAATAAAGAAAGACCACCTGGAAAAAATCGAGGCGGGCAACTTGACATTTTTACCTGCGGCCTATGTCTATGCTTTTTTGAAAGAGTACGCCCAAGCACTTGATGTCAATGATGTCGAGCTTATAGAGCGTTGCAGGGATGAACTCAGCATTCCTACCGATCTCAGAGTCAAACAGGAAAATGAGGGGGGAGAAGAGGAAAGAGACAGTGACAAAGGTGAACGTCTTTCCGGCATGTTCGGTGCCGTTACCGGTGCCAGAGATAAAACGCCTGTTGCTTTGCTGGTGGGTGGCGCGGTGCTGATCGTTCTTGTGCTCTTCGCCCTCTCCTACTTTCTATTCTCAGGATCCTCGGGAAATGAGCAGAACGTTGCACAGAGAGAGCCTGAGCCGCCGGTTCCGGCTGTCGAAGTTCAGCCGGAACCTGCAGTAGAGGTACAGGATTCCGTTGTGCAGGCAGATACGTCCGCGATGCCTGCGGAAAATAATATTCCCGAGCTTGCCGTCAAAAAGGAGGAGTGGGCGAAGGATGTGTCGTTTCTGCCGGAATCATCGACCTCGCCTTATCAGAAAATCCTTATTGTTCGTATTACCAATGATCTCAGCTGGGTAAAGATTATTGCCGATGATGGCGACATAGTGTATCCAGGAGGTCAGTTCAAGGCCGGAGAGGTATTGCGTTATGAGGCAAAAAGGAAGTTCTGGGTGAACATCGGCCGTCCACCCTTTGTAGAGCTTTATCTGAATGGCGAAAAAGTTCCCCCATTGAGCACAAGAACTATTGTGCTTGGTGAAGAGTAGTTCCTGCCCCCGGATATGTTTTTTTGTTTTCTCATTTTTCGATGCGTCCTGTAAAACCGGGAATTTATTGTCCGGTTTATGTATTCCTTTATCCATATTTGGTTATGAAGTTCGTGAGATCTCCAAACGGGTTGCTATATGGGTGATGTATCAGGAAAAGTTGTGGTAATAACAGGTGCTGCCGGTGCACTGGGAAGTGTTACCTCAAAAATGTTTTTTGACAAAGGGGCTTTCATGGCACTGCTCGACAAACATATTGATATGCTTGTAAGCCGATGGCAATCTGTTGAACAGGTGATGTGTCTGGAAACCGACCTTACTCTTGCTTCGTCGATTGATATCTCGGTCGGCAGGATTATGGAGCATTTCGGGCGTATTGACGCTCTCGTCAACATTGCGGGTGGTTTTGCGATGGGACCTGCGATACATGAAGCTTCTGAAGAAACATGGGACCACATGCTCGATCTCAATGCAAAAAGTGTTTTTCTCATGAGCAGGGCGGTTATTCCGGTTATGCGCAGGCAAAAAAAGGGAAATGTGGTAAATATTTCGGCAAAAACCGCACTGAAAGGAGGGGCGGGTGTTGCTCCCTATGTTATTTCGAAATCGGCGGTAATAAAGCTTACCGAATGTCTTGCTGAAGAAAACAAGGAAAAAGGGGTAAACGTCAATTGTATTCTCCCAAGTATCATCGATACGCCTGCAAACAGAAAAGATATGCCGGATGCTGATTTTTCCCGCTGGGTGCCGCCGGAGGCAGTAGCCGACGTTATCCTTTTTCTTGTTTCGGAGGAGTCCAGGGCTGTGCACGGCGCTTCGATTCCGGTATACGGCTTAAGCTGAAACGGGGAAAAGCCGTAGAATGTTTGCAGTAACATTTGAATTGTTCAATGTAACCGTATGAAAGTTTATGACGATCTGGCACAGACGACAGGCAACACTCCGCTTGTCGCAATACAGCGCCTCGGCGAGCCGGGTGGTGCGGAGATCATTGCAAAGCTTGAATCGTTCAACCCGCTTTCCAGCGTTAAAGACCGGATAGGCGTCGCCATGATCGAGGATGCGGAACGTAAAGGTCTGATCGGCGCAGATACGACGATTATTGAGCCGACAAGCGGCAATACAGGTATTGCACTTGCGTTCGCCTGTGCTGCAAAGGGTTATAAACTGATTCTGACCATGCCCGACACCATGAGTATCGAACGGAGAAGGCTCCTGAAAATATTCGGAGCCGAGCTGGTGCTGACGGATGGTGCACTGGGTATGAAAGGAGCTATTCAGGAGGCCGAACGTCTCGTGGATACAGTGCCGGACAGCATTATCCTGCAGCAGTTCAGCAACCCTGCAAATCCCGATGCGCATCGCCGTACAACAGCTGAGGAGATCTGGGCAGACACCGACGGAACCGTTGATGTTTTTGTTGCCGGGGTCGGTACAGGCGGTACCGTAACCGGTGTCGGCGAGGTGCTGAAGCAACGCAACCCCGATGTGGAAATTATTGCGGTCGAACCCGAGGATTCTCCTGTCATCTCCGGCGGGCAGCCCGGCCCTCACAAAATACAGGGAATAGGTGCGGGATTTATTCCTGAAAATCTCAATACGGACATCATCGACGAGGTGGTTCAGGTAAAAAGTGACGATGCAGGAGATATTGCAAGAAAGCTTGCGGAAAAGGAAGGCATTCTTTGCGGAATTTCGTCGGGTGCGGCAATGTGGGCCGCCCTGCAGGTTGGAAAACGTCCGGATATGCAGGGAAAAAAAATTGTTGTACTTTTGCCTGATACAGGAGAACGCTATCTTTCAACCTGGCTTTTTGCCGAAGAGTAAGGCTTTGGGAAGAGCGGGGAGGTTTTACAATTTTTAGAACGTGATATCGGATTATGGAAACAAGACGGGTATATCTCGATCACAATGCCACGACACCGCTTCACCCTGAGGTGAAAAAGGAGATGGTCGAGGCAATGGAAATGTTTGGCAACCCATCGAGCATGCATGCCTTCGGAAGAGAGGCCAGGGCGAATGTCGAACATGCAAGGCAGGTCGTGGCTGATTTCATTGGCGCACACGAGGATGAAATTGTTTTTGTCGGGAGTGGATCGGAAGCAAACAATACTGTGCTCTCGCTGTTTGCCTGTGCTTCAAACCTTTGTTTGCCCGGTTTCAAGGCAAGAACGTCCATTATCACAACCAGAATTGAACATCCCTGTGTATTGGAGACATCGGAGTGTCTGGCTCACAAGGGGACAAGTGTCAAATTTCTTGATGTTGACCGGTACGGCCGGATCGATATGGACCAACTCGGGGAGTACCTGACCAATGATGTCGGCTTGGTTTCGGTTATGACTGCAAATAACGAGATCGGTACGATCCAGGACATTGCCGCGATCACGAAGATGGTACATGACAACGGCTCGCTGATGCATACCGATGCGGTGCAGGCAGTCGGCAAAATGCGAATGGATGTCGATGATCTGGGAATTGACTTTCTTACCATGAGCGCTCATAAGATATACGGCCCGAAAGGAGTCGGTGCGCTCTATGTGCGGAAAGGTACTCCATATTGCCCCTTTATTCGGGGTGGTCATCAGGAAAAAGGACGAAGGGCAGGAACCGAGAATACTCTGGGAATTATCGGGTTGGCCAAAGCCATAGAGATGCGTGATGCGGAAATGGATGAAGAGGCAAGACGGTTGGCCGGGATGAAGGAAGTTTTGAAAAAAGGTATAGGAGAGTCGATTGACAATGTGGTTTTCAACGGCCATCCAACGTTGAGTATACCCAATACGGTGAACGTGTCGTTTCCAGGGGCGGAGGGCGAGGCAATTATGCTCTACCTTGATCTTCAGGGGATTGCGGTTTCCACCGGCTCGGCGTGTGCGTCGGGATCGCTCGATCCTTCTCACGTCCTGCTTGCAACAGGTTCAAGTCCCGAACGTGCACACGGTTCCATCCGTATCAGCATGGGCAGGGAGACAACGATGGAAGACGTCCGGCACATGCTCGATGCGCTGCCGGGAGTCATATCAAGAATAAGAAGTATGTCAACAGCTTACATAAGAGGAGGAGAACATGTTGCAGCCAAGTGATTGGGTGTACACCGATACATTGAAGGAACATTTCATGAACCCGAAGAACATTCTTCAGGGCGACAATACCGACGATTTCGATGGAATAGGCATGGAAGGTAATCTTTCCTGCGGAGACCAGATGATGGTTGTGATCAAGGTGAACAAAGAAACCGAGGTGATCACCGACTGCCAGTGGAAAACCTATGGCTGCGCAAGTGCAATTGCCAGTACGTCGATTCTTTCGGAGATGGTTAAGGGGATGACGCTGGACCAGGCTTTCGACGTTTCACCGAAAGATGTTACCAAAGAGCTCGGCGGCCTTCCTGAAAACAAAATCCATTGTTCCGTGCTCGGCGACAAAGCGCTTCGGGCTGCCATCAACAACTACTTCGAGCGGAACGGCATGGACGATCGTATCCGCAAGGAAAAAACAAGGGTGATCTGCCAGTGCATGAACGTTACCGATGCGGAGATCGAAGAAGCCATTCTCGACGGAGCGCGTACTTTTTACGAGCTGCAAGAGCATACAAAGCTCGGTACGGTTTGCGGGCAGTGCAAGGATGAGGCCGAAGAGCTGATCGAAAAATACAAGCATCTCCATTTCGGCGAATAAGTTGTCGAGGTCTCCTGAACAGAATGTATCGGCAATAAGGCTGCTTAGTCAGCGGTTGTCGTGGTATTGGGGATAATATCTTTTTCCCTGACGAGTGTATCGGTAAGCCGTTTCCACTCAACGATGAGTTTCTGCACTCCGATTTCCCGGTTGACCCCGTCGTCGATAAGGTCACTCAGGCTGGTTTTCCCCAGTGAATAGTTCCTTTTTTCATTCCTGACAATATAACTTCCCTTTTCCACCGAGAAATGTGTTAATCCTTTGAAAAATATACGGCTCCGCGTACTATGTATTGAAAGGAACCTCCACTAATTTTGTTATCCCGATGCAATCGGGACTCGCGGCAGGTAAAGGTTCCCTGAAGAGATTAAAACAATGAGAAAAGCGTTGCATAATCGATGACAAAAAAGGTCCATATACGAACCTTCGGTTGCCAGATGAACCAGGCGGATACGGAAATTATCACCTCTCTCTTGCAGGATGAGGGGTATGTCATGACGGATTCCGAAGACAGCGCTGACCTTGTCATACTCAATACCTGTGCCGTAAGGGAAAACGCGGTTGAGAAGATCATGAACACGCTGAACAATCTCAAAGGCAAGCGGCGGTTACGGTCAGACCTGCTTGTCGGGGTTATCGGTTGTGTTCCCCAGTACTACCGGGAAAAAATGTTCGGCATGTCGGATGGTATTGATTTTCTTGCAGGTCCGGACACCTATCGCCAGCTTCCCCTGCTGATAGAAAATGCACAACAGGGGATTCGCGGAGCAAATCTTGCTTTCATCCCGGAAGAAACATACACCGGGATCGAACCGGTACGTACCGGTTCGATCAGCGCTTTCGTTCCGGTTATGCGGGGATGTAACAACCGGTGTGCGTTCTGTGTCGTGCCGTATACGAGAGGAAAGGAGCGAAGCCGCCCGATGAAATCGGTGATTGACGAGGTCGAGCAGCTTGAAGAAGCGGGTTACAGGGAGATCACCCTGCTCGGACAGAATGTCAATTCCTACTTCGATGATAATGCCGGGTGCGATTTTGCCGAGTTGCTGGAAAGGTCAAGTCGCGCCGCCAAGAGGGCGCGAATCAGGTTTACCACGTCACACCCCAAGGATATTTCGGAATCACTTGTGCGGGTTATCGCTGCACATGACAATATTTGCAATACCATTCATCTACCCGTACAATCCGGTTCAACAAGGATGCTGGGGCTGATGAACAGAGGACACAGCAGGGAGGAGTATCTTGAAAAAATAGCCATGATTCGCCGGTGTATTCCAGGTGTCACGATCTCGACCGACCTGATTGCCGGTTTTTGTGGAGAAACCGAGAAGGATCACCGGGAGACGTTGAGCCTGATGGAAGAGGTCCGCTTCGATTTTTCCTACACGTTTTATTATTCGGTGCGTCCGGGTACCTACGCCGCGAAACATCTGCCGGACGATGTTGCCGAAAAGGTGAAAAAGCGCAGGCTCGATGAGATCATTGCTCTGCAGAACAAAATTTCCGGGGAACTGTATGCTGCTCAAATTGGAAATGTTGCAGCGGTACTTGCAGAATCGGAAAGCAAACGTTCCAGAGAAATGCTTATGGGCCGGACTGCGACAAACCGGGTTGTAGTGTTTGATCGTGAAGATTATAAGCCCGGTGACCTGGTGAGTGTGAAGATCCATGCATCAACCTCGGCAACGCTTATCGGTCGTCCTCAATGACGACACTACCCTTTTTTATGTCAAGGGCTATTTGTAAATTCAAGTTCTTGAAGAAGTTTCTTTATCAACATATCGCAAGTGCAATGTCTGTTACCGCCAATGCCAAGCTTACCTTTACCGATAAGGTCAGGGCTCATATAGAAATTCTGGATCCTGTTACATGGATCAGTGTTTTTCCATGTCTGGCTGGAGGGGTTATGGCTTCCGGTGCCATGCAGCCGACGTTTCACGATTATTTTCTCCTTCTGTCTGTTTTTTTGATGTTCGGACCACTCGGGACGGGATTCAGCCAGTCTATCAACGATCTTTTCGATCTCGAGCTTGACAGAGTCAATGAACCGACAAGACCGATTCCTTCCGGACGGTTAACCAAAAAAGAGGCGTTGTGGAACAGTATCGTAGTTTTTTTACTGGCTTTTGGCCTTGGTATTTTTCTTGGGATCTATATCGGAGGGACACGGGGGTTGATTATTACATCATCGATCACGGCTTCTCTCATTCTTGCCTACACGTATTCGGCTCCGCCGTTCAAGCTCAAGAAGAATATTCTCACATCGGCCCCTGCGGTTGGTTTCGCTTACAGCTTTGTGACCTGGTTTTCTGCCAACGCCCTGTTCAGTGAAATCAGGCCCGAGGTTGTCTGGATGGCGATTCTGAACTTCTTTATGGCGATTGCTCTGATTATTCTCAATGATTTCAAATCAGCCAAAGGTGACAAGGAAGGAGGACTGAAGTCCCTGACAGTCATGATCGGCCCAAAGAACACCTTTCTCGTGTCGTTTTTCATTATCGATATGATATTTATCATTTTCGCATGGCTCGAATACACATGGGGTCTTTATCCGCTTGTATTTTTCATGCTTGGCGGGCTTTTGCTGAATATCTTTTTCCAATGGAAGCTCTACCGTGACCCATCGGGCGGCATTTCCTTTTTGAAAGCCACGGTCGAGGATGGATTCGGTAATGCCATCGGGCAGAGCGACGTTGCCGAACATAAAGCGTTCCTGCAGTTTCAGGTGGCCAATAATATCCTGTTTTTGGTCAACAACCTCATGGCTGCCGGTGCGATCGGTATAAAGTATATGCAGGGATAGAGTTCGCCACGTATTCAGTTATTTTTTCCCATGGGTACTCTCGACACAACATTCTTTGGTCTGCCGGTTGTCTGGCACAATGTACTTGTTACATTACTGACTTTTGTCTATGTCTTCAGTGTGCCTCCCCTTTTGGATTACCTCGTAACAAATCATGGCCTGTCGAGAGATATCAGCCGCAAAATCACTCATATTTGTGCCGGAACGGTTATCATATTCCTGCCTCTTTTTCAGGATGGACATTGGAGCCAATACCTGAATGTGTCTGTTTTTGTTGTCTGGGCGCTGCTTTTTATTCAGAAAGGCTTTTTTGCCTCGGATGATGACCAGGCGGTTAAAACCATGACACGCACCGGGGACAAGCGCGAACTGCTGAGAGGAACACTTTATTTTGTAGTAGTGGGGATTATATGCGGCACGGTCTATTACAAACAACTTCCGGGTGTACTTGCAATGGCGGTTCTCGGTTGGGGGGACGGCCTTGCACCTATTTTCGGTGTGAAGCTCGGGAAAATGAAGTACAAGGTGTTGTGTGAGAAAACAGTCGAAGGCAGTCTTGCATTTTTTGCGGGCAGCGCTCTCGCCGGGATGTTTTTTGTCTGGCTGATTATCCCTGAAGCGTTCGATCTTTCAACTATCCTCATCATTGCTCTTGCAGCAACGATTGTGGAGGGGTTGAGCCCGAAAGAAGTTGACAATATCCTCATTCCCCTCACGGTAATAGTGCTTGTTTTCCTTCTTTGAACGAAGGACGAAATTTACGTGTGCATGTCGAAAAGCTTCTTTGTCAGCGATATTCACTTTGGACTGCAAGCCGGTCAGGAAGAGAGTGTCAAAATGGAGCGTTTCGAAAAGCTCTGCGGAATTATTGCCGAAGAAGGGGATTCGCTCTATATGGTAGGCGATATACTCGACTACTGGATGGAGTTTCGCCATGTCATACCGAAATACTTCGACGGTTTTCTCTGCCTGCTGAAGGGGCTTGTCCGACAAGGTATTCCGGTGCACTACTACGCAGGCAACCATGATTTTTATCTTGGTGACTTTTTCGACAGGTCACTGGGAGTGCAAACATGGTACGGAACGCAGGAGGTTGTCATCAAAGGAAAACGGTTTGTCATTACCCATGGTGACGGACTTGACCGGAGCGATATCGGATACAGGCTTTTCGTCAAGCTTGTCCGTAACCGGTTTAACGTGTCGTTGCTGTCACATCTTCAGCCTGATCTTGCCATTGCCATCATGCGGAAATTTTCCCGTCTGAGCCGGAGGCACGGTGGATCGAATATGCACAGGGAAGCTGATTTTCTGGTACAGTATGCCGATGCTATGGCCGGGGAAAAAGATTTTGACTATTTTATCTGCGGTCACAGTCACGTGCGGGGTCGAAAGAAGCTGTCCAACGCACGTAGCGAGTATATTAATCTCGGCACATGGATTAACGGGGCGTATCCCTATGGTGTGTTTGAAGAGGGGGTGTTTTCCCTGAAGCAACTTTAGGGGACCTCTCTTTATTTATTCCGCGCTTCAATTAGCATTCAACAACAACACAATAACCTACAATGAGTGTAACTGAAAGGATCTTGAAACTGGGTTTGCCGAAAGGAAGCTTGCAGGAGTCGACGCTGGATTTGTTTGCAAAGGCAGGATTTCATTTTTCCGTAAAAAGCCGTTCCTACTTCCCTTCTATAGATGATGATGAACTGGAAGCGATACTTATTCGTGCTCAGGAGATGGCTCATTATGTCGAGCTTGGGGCATTTGATGTCGGACTCACCGGCAAAGACTGGATTATCGAAACCAGTGCCGATGTGGTCGAGGTTTCCGATCTGGTATACTCCAAAGCCTCAATGCGTCCTGTCCGGTGGGTGCTTGCCGTTCCTGAAAGCTCGCCGATACAGTCTGTAAAGGATCTCGAAGGGAAGCATGTTGTAACCGAGGTCGTCAATATCGCCCAAAAATACCTCGATGAACATGGCGTCAATGCCCATGTTGAGTTCAGTTGGGGAGCAACGGAAGTAAAACCCCCCGAACTTGCCGATGCCATTGTCGAGGTGACCGAAACAGGCGGTTCGCTTCGTGCAAACAAACTTCGCATTGTCGATGTCCTGCTTGAGTCGAACACCAAGCTGATTGCCAACAAGGTGTCATGGAGCGATCCCTGGAAAAGGGAAAAGATCGAGAACATGGCGATGCTTTTGCAGGGTGCCATCAACGCGCAGGGCAAGGTTGGCTTGAAAATGAACGCTCCCAAAACATCCCTCGAGAGAATTACCGGCATAATTCCTGCCCTGCGTCAGCCTACCGTTTCGCATCTTGCCGACGAGAACTGGGTTGCGCTTGAGGTGATCGTCGAGGAGAAAGTAGTCCGTTCCGTCATTCCCGATCTGAAAAGAGCAGGAGCAGAAGGCATTTTCGAGTATGATATAAGCAAGCTGATCGATTAATCCGGGGGCACCCCTATTAATTTATTACGCGTCTCGATAGTTGTATTGGGCAGTGTGAGAGAATCGTTCGGTATATTGCGTGTAGCAGTTAGAGAGGGCTTATAAGTCGCATATGTCCTATAGAATGCTATAGTTGTTGCCACTTGTCACTTGTCACTACTCATATAGATGCTCTTCTATCAGCTCATAATTCTCTTTTGTCTTCTTGCCTTTCTGGGTATCCTGCTCTGGAACATGAAAGAGCTTCCGTCCCTGCCCCGGCAACTACCGACAGATATTTCCCCTTTTGTTTCAGTGCTTGTTCCCGTCCGTAATGAAGAAAAAAGCATTGAGTGCTGCATCACTTCTCTGCTACAGCAGGATTATGATAATTACGAGCTGGTCGTCCTGAATGACGGTTCCACTGACCGTACCGGAGAGATCCTCGAGAAGTTGTTGCATTCTGATGACCGACCGCTGCTCAGGATCATCGACGGTAAACCGCTTCCACCGGGTTGGCACGGCAAGGCCTGGGCCTGTAACCAGCTGGGTGAAGAGGCCAGGGGTGATTTCCTGCTTTTTACCGATGCCGACACGTTTCATACTCCCGACAGCTTGTCACGTTCCGTAGCCGCCATGCAGGAGAGCGGTGCCGATCTACTTTCCATGACACCTCGTCAGGAAATGCAGTCATTCTGGGAGAAGCTGGTCGTACCGTTGATCTATTTTATTCTGCTGTGCTATCTCCCTTTGAAGCTTGTGTATGCAAGTGCTGCGCCTTCGCTTTGTTTTGCAAACGGCCAGTTTCTCATGTTCCGACGCAAGATGTACAAAGAGATCAGCGGGCATAGCTCGGTACGTACCAATCTTGTTGAAGATGTCGGGCTTTGCAAGGCGGTAAAAAGACAAGCCGGCAAGGTATTGAGCTACAATGGAATGGAAACCGTGAGCTGCCGGATGTACAGGAGTTTTGCAGAGGTGTGGCAGGGGTTTTCAAAAAACCTGTTTGCCGGAATGGGGTACAGTACGCCGCTTTTGTTTGTCCTGATGTCGATAACGGTTCTGGTATATATCGCGCCTTATGGCTTCATTATTGGCTCAGTGATGCAAGCCGACTTTTCTCCGGTGTATTTCTGGCTGCCTCTGCTGCAGATACTCGTTGCCCTTACGAGCAGGTTGCTGATTGCCGGTCGATTTCACCAGCCTTTATCGGGAGCCTTTCTCCATGTTTTTTCGCAGATAGCATTGCTTGGAATCGCCGTGAACTCCTTTTATCTGGTCACCTTCGGCAAAGGATCGCAATGGAAAGGCAGGAGGTACAACTTTTCCGGCAAGGGCGGGTAGTAGGGCACCTCTCTTTATTTATTCCGCGCTTTCAATTGCATCGTTGATACCGACCTGTCGGGACTCATAAACAATAAATAGAGGTGCCCTTTAGAGCGTTATAGAAACGGTTTGTTTTCTCTTTTCATTATCCTAAGATTTTTTTGATTATATTGTACAAGAGGATTGTACGTTTTAGGGCGAATCTGAAAAGGTTGTAAGAAAAACCATGGGAACGATAGCTGTCAGTGAATTGCGGGCCAATCTCAGAAAAGTGATGCGGCGTGTCGAGCGCGGCGAAACCCTTGATATAACCTCGATGGGAAAGGTGGTCGCGCGTCTTGTTCCTCCGAAAGACAAGCAGCAGGAAGCGAGAATGAAGCTGAAAGAAGTGGCTCGAACGGCAGTCCTGCACGATGTTCTCTCTCCTCTCGGTGAAGAGTGGGAGGCTGACAAGCAATGATCACCCTCGATACGCATGTGATTCTCTGGGAT
>JAKSDC010000151.1 GCA_022360275.1 Chlorobiales bacterium | reverse complement strand
GGAACAGTAATCTCCATGGCACGTTCGAGAGCTCTGATGCTGGCCAGTGCATGACTGATCGAGCAGATGCCGCAGATCCTGGAAGTGAGGAACGGAACTCTCTCGGCGCTCATTCCCTTGACCATCATCTCGAAAAACCTTTGGGTTTCGCCAACAGCCCAGGTCGCCTCGACCAGTTTTCCTTCTTTTATTGTTATGTGAATAGTGCCGTGTCCTTCAACCCGTGTCAGATGGTGGACATCGATATTACAATCAACTTTTGTCATGACGGAATTCTTCGAAACAGTTATAAAATCCAAGCTTTTCATCAAGATCTTCGGGGCTCAGCTTCTGGTCGGCTACTAGCTGCATGAACGACTCAAAGTTGATATCATCTGCAGGGCCGCGGCAGCCCAGGCAGGCGGTTTTTCCGGTGGTACAGACTGCATCGCAGCCAGCTCTGGTGATGGGACCGGGACAAATCTCACCAAGATCGAACAGGCAGGTGTTGAGCCGTTGCTTGCACTCGACGCATACGGGATATTTCGGCAGATTGATCATAGAGCCGGTAGCAACGCTGACAATAATCCGTTCAACTTCTTCCTTGGATACCGGGCAGCCGGGGATTGAAAAGTCCACTTTGACAACGTCACTGACCCTGCGGACAGGCAAGGTATCAACAGGGTGGCTGCCATAGACTTCGCGTACCGTTTCTTCAATCGGAAAGTTGTTTTTCAAACTGTTGACGCCGCCGAAACAGGCACAGCTACCGTAAGCAATCAGCACCTTGGCGTTTTTCCGTATGGTTTTCAGGCGCTCAACCTCGTCTTCTCTGGTAATGCTGCCTTCAACCAGAGCGATGTCATAGTCATCATGCCTTTCCGAAGATATCTCCCGGAAATTGCGGATGTCGAGCAGTTCAAGGAAAGCGGGAAGGGTTGATTCACGGTTGGCAAGCTGCAACTGGCAGCCTTCACAACAGGTAAAATCAAATGAGCCTATTTTGATGTTTTTATGAGAGAACCCGAGATGTTGCACGGCAGACTCCTTAAATCGCTTCTTTAAGATTCATGACCGACCAGTAATCGAAAACCGGTCCGTCCACGCAGGTAAATGTCGATCCAACCATACAGCGGCAGCATTTTCCCATTCCGCAATGCATACGCCGTTCAAGAGAAACAAACATACGGTTCATGGGGATACCCTGTTTATCGAGGTAATTACAGACAAACTTGAACATGACGGGCGGCCCGCAGACAATGGCGTAGGTGTTTTCCGGGTCTATGGTAATTTCACCGAAAAGTTCCGTGATCATTCCTGTTCTCCCATTCCACTCCGGCGACCCATGTTCGACGATGGTGTGCAGATCTATATGGTTGATTTTCTTCCATTCCTCAAACTGGTAGGTGAAGAGCATCTGGGACGGCTCTTTCGTTCCGTAGAGCATATGCACATCCCGGTAACGGTCTCTATGGTCATTGATCCAGAAAAGTGGAGCACGAAGCGGGGCGATACCAAGGCCTCCCGCGACGAGAATCACATTTCGATCCATCATTTCCTCCATGGGGAACGATGAACCGAACGGGCCCCTGATAGCGACGTGGGCGCCTTCACGAGCATGGAAAAGGGCGCCGGTGACATGTCCGGCTTTTCTGATGCATAACTCTACCTGTTCGTTATTGCTCGTCGAGCTTGAAATCGAGATAGGGACCTCGCCGTAACCCGGCACCTGGAGCATGAGAAACTGTCCCGGTCGAAACCTGAAAAGGTTTCTTTCGTCAGGGTCGAGAATCCTGAGCTGAAACAGCTTTTCCTGGTCGGTCAGAGGTACAATATTTGTGATTCTGCATTTATATCCCCTGTCGGTTTGCATGACTGCAGACCTGTAGTGAAAATCCGGAACATTCTGGGCAAAAGGCTCCCGGTTTACGTCTTGTCCGGGGATTCTGAAACGCATATCATGCATGATTCTTTCTCCATTCTGAGATCATTAATGACATCTTTGGGATTGATGTCGGCAAGACAGGCCCTTCCGCATCGGTTGCATCCCACACAGATCGGCTGATTGGCGTTTTCAGCAAATCCAAGGTAATGGTGATAATAACGGTATTTCAGCCTGTCGCCGTTTTTCGGTCTGAAATTATGTCCTCCGGCAACCTCCGCAAAATCAACAAGATTGCAAGAGTATAATTGTTTTTGCCGGGACGATCCCTGCAGGTCGATATCGGGACGGTCTTCCATGTTATAGCAGTAACAGGTGGGGCAAACCATGGCACAGGTACCGCAGTTAAGGCACTTGTCGCCCCATTTGGTCCAGATTGGGGAGTCGAATTCAATATCAAGAAAGCTTGGGAGTCCGCTAACTTCGACGTCGGTTCTAAAACTCTGCTTGATCAGCTTGCGCCGCTCGATAAGCTTACAGTCGTCATCATACGAGGGGTCCTCTACCCGGAACTCCTTGAGGTAGTTGTAAGCTTTTGATGAGTTGATGGAAAGGTAGTAGCTGTCGCCTATGTCCGAACAGAAAAGGTTAAATCCGTGACTTACCGTGTGGTGGTTCAGAGACTTGCAAAAACAATCGGGAAGGGGGAGGTGGTCCATACCGATGATAAAGGTGTTTTTACGCCTGGCAAGGTAGTAAGGCGATGGAAAATGTCCGTTGAGCAGAACGCTGTCGAGAACGTTTATCGCGCTTATATCGCAAGGTCTGAGGCCTATCAAAACAAGAGGTTTGACCTCATAGGCAATTTCCTGCTCCCAGTCGCCATCAGTGTAGGTGAAATGTGAAAGATTCTCTCTGAAAGGCATCAGCAAGTGTTTGGCCGAGGAGTGGGTTGCGGTATAATCAAACGCAATATCACTGACGGAGTGAACCTCTTTGAACTGATAGATCGGTTCTCCGTTTTTATCGGTATCGACTTGTTTGGGCCCGAACGAAAGATTTTCCCTGACAAGGGCATCGATAAATTTCTCGAACTCCGGTTTGGCTATAACTTTGTAGATCATCGGTAAAGCTCCGGTTCAAAGGTGTTGTTGGCTGTGACCAATGTACACTAAAAAAATTCACTTCAAAAGCTAACAATGTTATGTCACAGAAAGTTGACACAGGTACCGTTGAATGTGGCATGATGGCTGGATAAACGGATGGAATTGCGGGTACCGCTTCGCTGGTAGGGTAACAGCGTGTCCCGGTTTCTGGATTCAGGCTTCTTTTTCTGCGTTCTCCAGCACATACACCTTGTCGTTTTTCCGGACTTTTTCCGAACAGGCTATGGTTACGAGGTCGCCTTTCAGGGCCGAGCCTGCAGGTTGATCGTCCACCCGCAAGGATTTTGCAATCAGAGTGACGAGCCCGGTTGTAGAGCCCTGTATTGAAAGCTTTTCGTTTTTGTGTATTCCTCTTGTATGAACCAGTATTTCTGCAACGCCTGCCCTGGGATAATATTTCTGAACGGTTCCTGTATAGACCTTTTTTTCCGTGGCAAGCGATCCATGCTCTTTTGTCCAGGCATAGACAGGGCGTCCGAAGTAAAAGCCCTTGGAAAAGCCCCGGTTATAGACTTTTTCAAGTTCTTTTGTCAGGTCTTTTGTCAATGCTGCGAATGTTTGACTGAAATCCTTTTCGCGGCCGTGCTCAGTAACACAATCGATCGCTTTTCGATAACATGCCGTGGTGGTGTGGACATATTCAGGGCTTCTGTTCCGGCCTTCGATTTTAAATCCGGTAATACCGGCTTCGATAAGCTGGTCGATAAAGCCGATGGTGCAAAGATCCTTGGGGTTCATCACCGTGTCGGTGCCCAGCTCCAGTTCATGACCGTCTTCGGTCTCGATAACAAGATAGCTGCGCCTGCAAGGCTGCATACATTCCCCGCGATTGGCGGAACGACCGAAAATGTCCTGTGAAAGAAAGCATCTTCCCGAGACGGCCATGCACATGGCCCCGTGTGCGAAGCATTCGAGGGCGACATCAAGCCGGTCCTGGAGGATACTGCTGGTGATACTGCGGATCTGTTCGAGCGTAAGTTCACGTGCGGGTACGACCATCTTTGCCCCGAGAGAAGCATACAACCGTACTGCATTGTAATTACTGACCGATGCCTGCGTTGAAATATGAATCGGCATGCCGATTTCCCTGCATGTTTCTATGACCGACATATCCCAGCAGATAACGGCATTAAGGCCTGATTTTTTCGCTGCTTCTACCGTTTTTTGAACATCCCGTAGTTCATCATCGTAAACTACGGTATTCAGTGCCAGATAAGCTTTTGCATCATGCTTTCCGCAGAGGTCTGCGATATCGGCAAAACCGTCGTTTGTGAAATTTCGGCTGGCAGCACGCATGTTATATCCCTCAGCCCCGAAGTAGACGGCATCGGCTCCGGCCTGAAGTGCGGCCAGAAGCGAGGTACGGTCTCCTGCCGGGGAAATGAGCTCGGGTTTTCGGGTTGTGATCATTGTCAGTATGGGTCAATTATCCTATAAGACAATAGTGTATAAAAATTATCAGGAATTGTGTAGAATGTTATGGTGCAGCCGGAAGGCTGTGATGGGTATTTTCGGATAATAGAGATCAGGTTGTCATATGAGTGAACGTTCGGTTGCGAGGATTGTCATAGGTTTGTCGGTTTTGCTTATTGTGTCCGAGGTTGCAGTGGTTACGTTGTATGGTTTGCGTTTTGAGCTGGTTTTTCTGCCATTTGTTATTTTTCTCGCGTCACTCGGAGTCGTATTCGGGCTTACCCTTCTCAAGGGAAGACGTTCCGAAATCGAATCGGTTTCCACCCGGCGGGCCCGTGCAATGAAAGATGAAAAAGTGCGCAAGCTGTTGGAGGGTTACGAGGTGGATGAGGAGTTTCTATCCGGCAGGCGAAAAAGAAACAAAAAGCCCGGAAAAAAGAAGGCTTCTCCTGAAGCTCCGGAATCATTCTCCAAACCCGTCGGCCCGGAATCCTACAAAGATCCTTTCGAAAGTATTGATCCGAGACTCCGCAGTCTTGCCGAAGGATTCGGGGGGTTCGAGCAGATGGTGCAGAAAATCGAGACTATGGACACGGTGGCGTTCAAAAGACTGCAGTATGCTCTGGATATGCAAGGGATTGAAAAGCCTCAGATGCTTCAACCGATCAAAAAAGCCTTTGTCAAGGCTGCAGGCGGCAGTGCGGGACTGAGGGAGGAGCTCGATCATGACGAAATGGAGGAGTATATGGAGCAGACGCTGACCGGAAGAAGGCCGGAAAGCAAAGGAGGCAGCCCCACCTATTATCTCGATATCAACATGGATGATATCGGCGGAAGAATGGCCCCGCCGCCTGGTCAGATTTCACATAAGCCCAGGGACGTTATCGACCAGTTCAAAAAGTCTCTCAGAAGGAAATGACAGAGAAGACCTATCGGCGGGCGGGCAAAGGTCAGATAAAACGTTTCGCAAAACTTCAGTTGAAGAAGTACCGGGAAAAAGAGGGGCTTTTTCTTGCTGAAGGGCTTCGGACTACCCTGGAGCTGATTGCTCATCTGCCGGACGAGGGTTGTCTCACGGCTTTGTTTGTCGAGCCGGATCAACTACACAACATTCCGGATCGAAAGCGGTTACGGGATAAAATATTCCTGATCGACCCTGCAGAGGGACACCGTCTTTCGGGAACTTCCACCGCACAGGGAGTCATCGGCGTTTTCTGCCAGCTGACAGGCACGGCGTCTTTTGAAAACGAAAAAAGATCGCTGGTTATCGCTCTCGACAATGTTCAGGATCCCGGGAACGTCGGAACTATCGTGAGGACTGCGGCATGGTTCGGAGTTTCTGCAATAGTGTGTGGACCCGGAACTGCGGACAGGTACAATCCGAAAGCAGTACGGGCTGGCGCTGGAAGCGTTTTTTGTGTTCGTCATTATGGTACCGGTAATCTCCGCCAAGAGCTTGAACAGATGCGGCAACGGGGGTACAGTATCTGTTGTTCTTCGTTAGACGGTACTGACTTTCGGGAATATGACAAATGGCCTGACAGGATGGTTCTTGTTATCGGCAATGAGGCAAACGGTGTCAAGAAGGAAATTATGGAGATAGCCGACCGGCATGTCGCCATTCCTCACGGTCAAGCCGAGCCAGGAGTCGAGTCGCTGAATGCAGCTGTTTCCGCAGCGATATTGATGGCACGGCTGGTGTTGTAACAGTTTTTTTCTTTACCTTGTATCGTCTGGTAATATTGTACGATATGAATAGATATCAGGAGGCGCGTATGGGAAAATCAGTAAGGGTTTTGTTCTTCATTGCAAGTTTTGTAGCGTTTTTCCCTCTTCAATCCTGTGTTGTGGAACGTCCTGTAAGGCCTGGACCCGATTTTGTCTGGGTTGCTCCCTACAGAGCTCCGGGTGGTGTTTTGATTCCCGGTCACTGGAAGTACGTTGGACCGCCAAGACACAGAATGGTATGGGTACCCGGTCACTATAACCGTTATGGGGATTGGGTTAATGGTCGGTGGAAAAGGCTCAGACCCCCCGGAAATGAGGCTTATTGGGTGCCTGGTCACCGGACGCCGAGCGGCAGGTGGGTACCCGGTCGCTGGCGGTATCGTTAGGCCTTGACTATTTCGCTCTTCGTTCCGGCATCCCGGCGGAACCGGGATGCCTTGAATTGAAAGATTCAGGTTCGGATCAAATAGTGTCAGTCAATAATTGTTTTGGGTAATGTTTTCAATGGGAGCAGCAGTGCTTGCTATCACATTGCTCCTGTTTTTGGCATCTGCCCAGGTTCAAAAGCTTCTGGGGATTACAGGCCAGCATGTCGTAAGCAGAACTGCGGGTGTCTTGCTGACGGCTCTTGCAGTGCAGTTTATCCTTGACGGTATTCTTTCCGTTCTTCCCTGACTGGATTTACGTTGCATGCCTGACCAGCAGGACGGGATAATCGGTTGCATCGATCAGCCTGTACACTGTTTCGGGACCAAGAGCTGCCATGTTGTCGCTCAGAACCAGCAAGCCGGGTTCCGCCATGTGGATGCACTGAGCAAGCATGCCGCTGTCGGTCCACGGAAGCATATGGAACTGTTTTTTGACGATCATCTTAGCGATAATCATTTCAGCTTCCTTTTGCAACGCTGCATGTTTCTGAACGTTGTTTGCGACAAGGAAAACATGCAATGCGGCATCCCTGCGTGCAAGACCAAGTGCGGCTTCAAGTGCATGTTTGGCTCCGGGTGAACCGTCATAGACAACAAGCAGGGGGCTAACGGGTGTAGGACCCGATCTTGTCAGCAGTATATGGGTTTTTGATTCTCTGACTGCTTTTTTTGCAGTTGAGCCGAGGCCTCTGCGGCATAGAGGAGTTTTGCCCGATCTGCCCATGGCAAGAAGGTCGGACTCGAGCGCTGCCGACAACACTTCGGCAAGAACCCTGCCGCGAAGCGTTCTGAACGTATGAGGTATATCGAAACGTTCTGCGGTTTGTTTGAAGAGCTCGTATGCTTCTTTTGCCTGCTGTTTCAGCATCCGTTCAAGTTTCAGGGAATCAAGAGGTTCGAATTGTGCAGTATGGAGATGTATTTCCTGAGAAAACGGCAGTTCCGCCGTTCGGATCAGGTTAATGTCTTCTACAAATATTCCGAGCAGCTCCGCGTTAAAAAATCCCGCTATCTCGGCAGCTGCAGACAATGATGCCCGGCTGTGCGGGGAGCAGTCGATTGCTACGGCGATTCTTTTTATGGTAATTCTTTTGGAAAGCCCGGTCATGATTCCTCCGGGTTTTTGTTGTTTGTATTTTCTGACAACTGTTTCTGTTTTTCCGTCATGGATTTGAGTTGCTCAACAGCAAGTCCATTGATTGTTCCTTCCGGATAGCTGCCGTCTTCAAGCCGTTCTCCCGCAGAAACACCGGTCAGAATTTCTATACCTTCATCGATATGCGTGACGGGATAGATGAAGAAGTTTTGTTCCTCGACTGCCTCGACGACATCGTTTCTGAGCATCAGGTTTCTTGTATTTGAAGCCGGGATCAATACTCCCTGTTTTCCGGTAAGCCCCCGCTGCTTGCAAAGATCGAAAAAGCCTTCGATTTTTTCGTTTACCCCTCCAATAGCCTGTACTTCTCCATATTGGTTGACCGACCCGGTGACGGCAAGACACTGTTTGATCGGTTTTCCGGAAATGGCAGACAAAAGGGCATACAGCTCGGCAGACGAAGCGCTGTCCCCCTCTACCCCGCCGTAGGATTGTTCGAAGACAAGGGTGGCCGAGAGCGATAGCGGCTGTTCTTCGCCAAACCTGCCGCCAAGGAAACCTGCCAGAATCATGACCCCTTTCGAATGGATCGGTCCGCCCATGTCGACTTCCCGTTCGATATCGATGACTTCCCCTTTTCCCATTTTGATCCTGGTTGTTATACGGCTTGGCTTTCCAAAGCTCTGGTTCCCGAGCATATAGACTGAAAGACCGTTGATCTGGCCGACTTTTTCCGATTCCGTGTCGATGAGAATGGTGTTCTGAAGAATCGCGTCCTCTATCTTCCCCGGAATGCGTCCGGCCCTGTATCTTCTTGCATCGATTGCCTGCTGAACATCCTGGCGGGTTATCAGGTCGTGATTGTTTTGTTTCGCATAGTAATCGGATTCATTAACAAGGTCGGTAATGCTCTGTATATGTGTCGAGAGTTTTTTGGAGTCGCCTGAAAGTCTCGAACCGTATTCGATCATGCGGGCAACGGCATATCTGTCGAGATGTTTCAGCTTTTCGCGATTGACTATCGAGCTGATAAAACCGGCGTAAGAAAGGTGGCTGTCCTGGTTTCTTTCCATTTCGTCGTCAAAATCGGCAGCAACCTTGAAAAGCTCGTTAAAATCCGGGTCCTGTGAGCTAAGAAGATAGTAGAGCCGTCGTTCGCCGAGAAGAATGATTTTCGTTTGTAGCGGGATCGGTTCAGGATCAAGTGAAACAGTGCTTGCCATGCCATAAAGCTGCGCAAGAGACTCGATACGGATTTGACGGGTCCTGATTGCTTTTTTCAGGGCTTCATATGCCAGAGGTTCCAGCAAAAGGCGTCTGGCATCCAGGATCAGATACCCGCCATTTGCCCGATGCAGTGCTCCGGGTTTAATCAAGGTGAAATCGGTAACGAGAGTTCCCATCTGGGCCAGATGTTCTATGTCTCCTACAAGGTTCTGGATAGAGGGTTTGTCTTCGTAAATTACCGGAGCGCCTTCGGTTCTGCTGTTATCGATAGCAACATTTATCCGGTAGTGGTTAAAGCGCCTGCTGCCTGCATTTTTCCCCTGTCCCGGCATAAGTGGCATTTGCTGGGATGCTGATTCCTTGTCGAAGAACTGGTCGAAATGTTCTACAACATCCTTTTCGACTTCATCGAGATATTCCGCGATTGCCTTGTAATCCTGGTATTTTGTTTTCTGCTCGGCAAAAAGAGGTTTGACCGCAAAAGCGGCAACCTGTTGGTTGAGTTCCTTGAGTTTTTCCTGGGTTGCTCGCTGCCACTTCGGAACTTGCATCATAATGGACTGCATGGATTCCTTGAGAGAACTGATTTCCTTTTCGATGATTTCCTTCTCTTCGGGTTTGAGGCGCATGAACTCCTCTGCATTCAGTACTTCTCCTTTTCTAATCGGGGCGAAAGCAAACCCCGAAGGTGTTCTGATAAGTGCGATATTTTTTTCGGCGGCTTTTTTTTCAAGGGCGTCAATTTCCGAAGCCTGTTTTTCATTAAGCTGCTCCTTGATGTCTTTTTCCTGCTCCTGGTATTCTTCGCTGCTGAAAGCGCCGGGAATAACCGTCAAAAGTCCTTCGATAAGATTTTCCATGTCATGCCGGAAAGCACAGGCTTTGCCGGCTGGCATGCTTATGGCGCGCGGCTGGCGCATGGTTTCAAAATTGTATACATAGCACCAGTCTTCAGGGACCGCTTCACGGGAAGCAGTGTCACGGAGGTGTTGTTCGAGTGTGGTTTGTTTTCCGGTGCCTGCCGGACCAAGGGCGAAAATGTTAAAGCCGTTGTGCTTCATGCCTATACCGAAACGAATCGCCTCCCGGGCCCTTTCCTGTCCGGAGATTTTTATTTTGCCGTCAAGGTCTTTGGTGCTGGCAAAAGAAAAACTTTCCGGGTCACACTGATTGTATAATTCTTGAGGACTAAGCGGTCTGGGTGTCGGCATGATGTGTGCTCCTTTCTTGTCTGAAAAACAACTCACTATACTTTGTGAATCACCGTGATTATCGGTGGACAGGTAGGAGAGAGCTCGGGATTCAGGAAAGTATAGAAAGATGTCTTATGGTTGAAAGACTCGGCTTGAGGAATAAAAAAACATTCTGAGAGTATTGTCTGTTCCGGTTCGGCATGAAAAAGAGTGAGTTCGTTATTCCCCGACAGACTCAAGAGCAGCCGATTTTCGCAGGTGAACCGGTTCTGTCTGTTTTTTTCGCAAACGAAGGTTAAGCATCTCGACACTGACGGAAAATGCCATGGCAAAATAAATGTATCCTTTGGGGAATTCGAATCCTGCCCCTTCTGCAACAAGGGTTGCCCCGACAAGAATGAGGAAGCTCAAAGCAGGCATTTTAATCGTAGGGTGCAGGTCGACAAAATCATTGATCGATTTTGCAGCAAGCATCATGATAGCAATCGAGATCACAATGGCGGTGACCATGACGCCAACTTCTTCTGCAAGGCCGACAGCTGTGATGATATTATCGATACCGAGTACGATTTCCAGCGCAGTGAGCGTCGCCAAAGCGACCCAAGCCTCGGGCTGTGCTAACCATTCCATAGTAAAGTTGTAAGGTTTGTTGATACATTAAAAAATGTATGCACATAATGTAACCAAATGATTCCTTAGCTCGATAGCTTGTTGGCTTGATGGCAGGGTAGCCCGATGGCGGGATGGCTTTTGGTTCGCAACAGGATTTGTTCAAGGGAAATGACTTTGTGGCTTTGTCGAATTTATAAAGGCCGGCAGCATGAATAATGATGAAAAGCAGGATATGAATCGGCGTGTTGTGGAGCAGGTTTCAGAGCTCAGAGATTATTTTGAACGTGGGGAGACCCGGGCACATGAGTGGAGGAAAAAGCAGCTCCTCGGGCTCATGCGTTTTCTCGATGAGCGTGAGAAGGATATTTACGATGCCCTGCAGCGTGATTTCCGCAAGCCGCGTGCCGAAACGTTTTTTACCGAAATCTACTATCTGACAACGGAAATACATCTTGCTCTGAGGCATCTGAAAGCATGGATGAAGCCAAGGAGGGTTGTAACGCCTTTGCGATACCGGCCGGGCAGGAGTTACTATTACCGCGAACCCTATGGTATTGTTCTTGTCATGGGAGCCTGGAACTATCCTTTGCAACTTGCACTTGTTCCTGCTGTCAGCGCAATTACCGCCGGAAACTGCGTGCTGATCAAGCCTTCCGAACATGCGCCTGCAACCTCAGCGCTGCTTGCAGAAGCTGTTGGACAGTATCTCGATGAAAGAGCGGTAAAGGTTTTTCCCGGTGGTGTTCAAGAAAGCCTTCGACTGCTTGAGGAGCCGTTTGACTACATATTTTTTACCGGAGGAAGCGCTGCCGGCAAGCAGGTCATGGAGAAGGCGGCTAAACACCTGACGCCGGTTACCCTGGAACTCGGAGGAAAAAATCCCTGTATTGTCGATCAGCACACCAACATACCTGTAACGGCAAGAAGAGTAGTTTGGGCCAAATTTCTTAATGCCGGACAAACTTGTATAGCACCGGATTACGTGTTGGTTCACCGTAATGTTGAGGAAGAGCTGCTCAGGTGCATGAAAGATGCTGTCGATGCTTTTTACGGAATGAAACCGGAAAACAGTAAAGATTATCCGGCGATTATTACGGTTGAACGTCTTGAAAAACTTGCAGGATATATGACTGAGGGTGTCTTGGTGACGGGGGGTTGGGTTGATCGGGAGCGCCTTTATTGCGCGCCGACGATTCTGCGCAATGTCTCGCCTGGTTCGACGATTATGAAAGAGGAGGTTTTCGGTCCTGTATTGCCGGTATTATCCTATTCTACCCTTCAGGAAGCTTTGGAAATAATGCATTCAGCCCATCATCCTCTTGCCGTATACATTTTTTCCAGAGACCGCTCTTTTCAACAGTATATGCTTGAAAACTCTCAGTCGGGAGGAGTATGTATCAACGATCTCATGTTTCAGGCAGCAATGCCATCCCTGCCTTTCGGCGGAGCCGGGGAGAGCGGGATGGGAGTGTATCATGGAAGAGCCGGTTTTGAAACTTTTTCCCGGCCAAGAAGTGTTCATTTAAAAAGCACGTTTCCTGAAAACATTTTGCGCTATCCCCCTTTCGGAGAAAAAAAGTTCACATGGCTCCGGAGGCTGTTCAGTTTTTTAAGATGATGTTTTTCTGAAGTCAAAAGCAGCACAGGGAATGGTGCGGAAAAGGTGTGAGCAGGCAAGCTCGAATATCCATGGAAACCCATTGGGACAAAGCGATATGAAGCAAAAGCCGCAAGAACGCGAGATCAATCGGGATGAAGCTCTGTCAATCGGACTTGCCCTGGGGGGCGGTGCGGTGCTCGGGGCGGCACATGTGGGGGTGTTGCGGGCTCTTGATGAGCTTGCTATAAGGACAACGGCGTTAGCGGGCACGAGTATCGGATCGTTTATCGCCTCACTTCATGCTTTCGGCCTGGGCTGGCGTGAGATCGAGAGCATTGCTCTGGAACTTGACTGGTTTGGTCTCAGCGGGCTGACACTTTCAGGGTTCGGGCTGCTTTCCAATGAAAAATTTGGAGGTATTGTCAGGGATTTGTTGGGAAAAAGGAGGATCGAGGAATCTCCTGTTCCGCTTGCCATCGTTGCAACCGATATCGGGAGCGGTGAGAAGATCGTTCTGAAAAAAGGGGACGTTGCCGAGGCAGTGATGGCCAGCTCCTCCATCCCTGCTGTGTACAAGCCTGTTGAGATCGATGGACGCATGCTGGTTGACGGCGTGTTGATGGAAAACGTTCCTGTCTCTCCCCTGCTTGAACTGGGAATGCGGCCGGTTGTTTGCGTAGACCTGATGGATTGCTACATTTTCAGGAAACCTGGCAACATGATTGATCTGCTTCTTAATGCATTTTACAGCACGCTGGAAACAACAACTGCAATACAGACCGAGGAGGCGGATCTGAAGATTGTTCTCGATCTTGGCAATTTCAGTCTTGTCGACACCCGCCAGGTGTCGGAGCTTATCGACGTGGGTTACCGTGATGCGCTGCCCCTGCTTAAGCGGCTTTTGGAAGAAACAAAGTCTTGAATTTAGAGCCTTTTTTCAGTAATATCTTCGATAAGGGGCATGTGTATGTTCCGGATGTTATTGTTCAATCAAACGGAGAAATTACTATGAAAAAGACATTCGTAAGTATGGTTGCTGCTGCACTCGTATTTTTTGCATCGGCTCCGATTGCGCAGGCGGCAGCAAACCCCTATGTAAGTGCTTCTGCCGGTGTTGCATTTCTCAGTGATTCCGATATTGAGGATGGCGGCGTCACAATTAAAGAAGCGTTTGAATACAAAACCGGTTATGCTGTCAATGGCGCGGTTGGTCTCGATGGAGGGATGTACCGTCTGGAAGCCGCTGTCGGCTATCAGGAAAATAAGGTTGACGCTGTTTGGGATGACCCTGATCCAGATGCTGATTTATCCATTCTTTCTTTCATGGCCAACGGTTATATCGATTTTGGCATGAGCGTTTCTCCGTTGGAACCATATGTTATGGCGGGGCTCGGTTACGCCAGTGTGGATGTCAGTAGAGATGGTGACAGCGAAAGTGATGGTGTGTTTGCTTACCAGTTCGGCGCAGGTGTCGGCATTGATGCAACTCCCAACGTCAAGCTTGATATAGGGTACCGCTATTTCGCAACCACGGACGTTAACTTTGGCGGCGTGGATGATCTCTCAATAGCCAGCAACAACATCATGGCAGGTGTCAGAGTCGGTCTGTAAGACCATACATTGGAAGCTATATGGTTTGTTGAGGCAGCGGTTTCCGCTGCCTCTTTTTATTCCTTTTTATCCTGTTTGCTTAGGTTTTATTCTGTGAGTACACATAAATTGTTAGCCAAGACATTTGAATTCTGCAACTACGTGCTTGCCTCCGTTCGCATTGTTAGAGTTCGTCCGGTAAAAATAAGGGTGATTTCGGATTGAGGGAAGCATTAATCAAACGTCAAGGGAGGATTATTATGCCGATACGCAAAATCAGGGAGTTTCTTGACAGTCACCACATCAGGTACTTCATTATCAGCCATTCTCCCGCCTATACCGCACAGGAAATCGCCGCTGCAGCGCATGTTCCCGGAAAGGAGCTTGCGAAAACCGTTATGGTGATCATCGAGGGCAAACTGGCCATGGCAGTGTTACCGGCCTCGAACAAGCTTGATTTTGACAAGCTCAAAGAAGCTGCCGGCACAAGGAGTGTAGAGCTTGCTGCTGAAGAAGATTTCGCCGACATGTTTCCCGGTTGTGAAGTCGGTGCCATGCCGCCTTTCGGTAATCTTTACGGTATGAAAACCTATGTTGCAGAAGAGCTTGCCGAGGATGAGGAGATTGTATTCAATGCCGGTAATCACAATGAACTTCTCAGGCTTTCATATGCGGATTTCGAGCGTCTTGTCAAACCTCTGGTGGTAAAAATGTCGGTTTGAGTTTTTGACGAGGCGCGGGTTTTTACCTTGGAAATGTTACCTTTGTCGGCAAAGCGTTGCGAGTCAAGGTTTCCCGCAGGTTTTTACACCTGCCGGAGAGAAGTTGTATGACCGGTCGCAGAGACATGAAACGTATGATGTTGTACAAAGGGTATGAAAATAGCGTTCTACGCCGGGACATATGTAAAGGATAAGGATGGGGCTGTTCGAACCATGTATCAGCTCGTTGCCTCTTTCCTGAAAGCCGGGCACGAAGTGATTGTCTGGTCGCCGGATGTCTGCCAGAGCGATGAACACCCGGGAAAGGTAACCGTTATGCCTTCGATTCCCATACCGCTCTATCCCGATTACAAGCTGGGTTTTTATACCGCATCTACAGAAAAACAACTGGACGCTTTCGGCCCGGATGTTGTGCATATCTCGACTCCGGACATTATCGGAAACCGGTTCCTCAAGTATGCAAAGAAACGCGGCCTGCCTGTTGTCAGTATTTACCATACTGATTTTCCTTCCTATCTTGGCTACTACCGGCTCGGGTTTGCCGAAAACCTTGTCTGGAAATACCTGCGGGCAGTCTACAATGCCTGTGATGCATTGTTTGCCCCGACGCACAAAATGAAAACCAGACTTCAATCCAAGGGAATGCGGAATGTCGAGGTATGGGGGCGGGGTATTGACAGAGAGCTGTTCAACCCTGCGCGCAGATCGGATTCCTTGCGGGCGTTTTGGGGGGTCGGGAGGAGATCTGTTATTGCCTATGCCGGGAGATTTGTGTGGTACAAGGATATCCGCATAGTCATGCAGGTGTATGACAGTTTCTGCAGGAGCGATCTTGCCGATGATGTGCTGTTTGTCATGATCGGCTCCGGTCCTGAAGAGGGGGAACTCCGCCGCCGGATGCCCGATGCCGTTTTCCCCGGATATCTTGTCGGCACCGATTTGACCCGGGCATATGCAAGCAGTGACCTTTTTCTGTTCCCTTCCACAACCGAAGCGTTCGGGAACGTCGTATTGGAAGGTTTATCATCGGGACTTCCTGCAGTTGTCTCCGATGCCGGGGGATGTCAGGAGCTTGTTCGGCGTTCCGATGGTGGATTTATTGCCGAAGCGGGTAACCATGAACAGTTTTTCGATTTCTGTATGCAACTGATCCGGGACAGGGAACTGTACAAAGAGAAAAGGCAAAACGGATTGGCATTTGCCCAGCAAATGTCCTGGCCGGTGATTAACGGAGCCCTTATCGAACGGTACGGGGAGATTATAAAGACAAAGGCAAAAGTGAAAAGTTAAAAGGCAAAAGGCTTGGATAGCCAGGGTAACTATTCACTGGTCATTCCCCGATGGGATACGGTTCCATGATGTAACCGAAACAGTCCTGATGAATAATGGTTTCGTTTTTTGTGAACATTGAGGGGATCAGTTGTTTTCTGGTTACAATGTCATTATGGTCAAGACGGAAATATTCTCCGGTTATGTCCTTGTTGTCGTTGTCTACTGCCCGAAGGCAAAAACTGTTTTTTCCTGAAATACCGAGTTTTGTTCCGGCAGGTACTTCACTGAAGTTAAGTTCTTCAAGATCATCCCGGAAGCACATATCGACATCCCGCTCACAGCTGCCAAATCCGAGATGCGAATTGTCGGGAACGGTTATTTTCGCGATAGTGTGATAAATGTCATTATGTTTGTTCGACGGCGGACTGAAAAGCTCTTCAGCCGGCATTGTCAGGCATTGGACAAGGTAGTTGTAAACATGGTTGAGTCCCCCGGCTTCACCCGAAAAACCGCATTCAAGAGTAACTGATGGGCAATGGCGAGAGAGGGCCATTGAGATAACCTCATGAGGTTCGGTAAAGTAAACGATTGTTTTGCTGAATCTGCGGGCCAAATGAATAAACGAACGGTCGGTTTTGTTGATACAGGCGTAATGAGGGTTTTTGCCTGTGTTGTTATGTATATCGATAGCCGCGTACAGCTGCTGTTTCGAAAGCTTTTCAAGAACAGCTTTGGCAAGACGGTGTTCCGGAAGGATGTCTCCGTTCCAGATACGATTGTAGTCGGGTTCGTTGTCGAGCCGGCGAACCCCTTTTTTGGCTGCGGCAATGTTGCCGATAAACAGAATGATCTCTCTCGGTGCCGGCCTGGAGGCAAGGTCAAATTCCTTGATGAGATGTTGGATGGCAACAAAGCCTGTTGTTTCATTGCCATGCAGCAGTACCGAGATGAATATCGGAGGAGTGACATTACCTTCGATAAAAATAAGGGACGGGCCGGGAAGAATCGAATCTATCTTTTCGACCGGGATGTCGGCGAGATATTCAGGAATAGCATTGTAAAGATGAAGTTGCGGTGATACTGTTGCTGCGTTTAGATTTTCCATGTGTGTACGGGTATCTGTTTATTCTGGTTCTCATGGTAGGCATGGGTCATCTCCTGAAACTGCGGACCGTGACGCCGGATATACGCCTTTTGCCAGGCAGCACCTGTTTTGCCGGTTGTTACCCGGTGTTGAAGTATTTCCTCAAAATTATACCGTATCTGTTCTGAATCAATGCCTTTTTTCTGTAAACAGCGTCCTGCTCCCGCGAGAAGTTCTTCCAGCAGAATTTCCCTGACGGAAATACGTTTTCTCCCTCTCCATACGATTCGGGCATCGAGTCCCTCTTTTGCCGCCAGATAAAAGTTCTTTCTCGCATCTTCAAATGCTATTTCCCGTTCAGGCGGGATTTTTCTTTCGAACAAATAGCACATAGCCCCGTAGAAAAAGAGAATATTCGCTGCGATATCCGGAAGAGAGGGGCCTGCAGAGGGGACACGGTGTTCGATTCTCAGGTGCGGTGTTCCGGACGCACTCAGCCCTATCAAAGGGCGGTTCCATCTCCAGATGGTACCGTTATGAAGCCTCAGATGATTGAGCCAGTTGAAATCTTCGGTGAACGTTTCGGGGAGAAGTACGGGAAAACCGTCAAGATTTTCAAGAAATATTTCCCGCAGAGAATGACGTACATAACCGCTTCCGAATGTTACCCTTGAAACAACCCTCCCGGTTTTGTCGCGGAAAGAGGGCAGTTTAACCGCCTGTTCGAACAGCGGTATCCTGGTTTCATTCCAGAGTTCTTTGCCGAAAAGAAAGGGGGCGTTTGCAGTAAGGGCAACCATTGGGGCCGACAGGACCTGGGCTATGTTGTATTGACGGGCAGCGGTATCCGGAGAAACCTGCAGGTGTATCTGGAGGGATGTCGCTGCTGCTTCAGCCATGACATCGTGGTGTGTGACATGAAGTGTTTCCCGCTCTCCTTCGATACGGATGTTCAGCGGTTTGCGTTTTCTTGAACGGAGTATCTCGCGATTCAGCGCCGCGTATCGTTGCAGGGGAGAAATATGTTCCAGCGTAAGCATTTTGTCCTCGATCGTCGGAAGAATCCCTATCATAAGTGTTTTGCAGCCCATGGTTTCAGCATTGAAAACACAGGACTCCCAGGTTTTTGCAAGTTCTTGCTGCAAATAACCCGGAAGGTTTTTATCAAGCGGGTGGGGATTGGTATTTATCTCAAAATTATATTTCGACAGCTCAGGCACCACGAGATTACTGTTGACCTTCTCGAGAAATTCCTCGTTTCGGGGAGCCGGGGTATAGTTTTTGTTTACCAGCCAGCCTTCAAGCTCAAAACCGCACATTTCACCGGATTTCTTGAAAACATCCGAAGAAAACCAGTCCATCAGAATTTTTGTTTCTTTTCTCGGATTTTCCCGGAACTGACGAAAGTCCCTTTCACTGAAAAAACTTCGCCCGATATCACTGCCCATAGATAGTATAAGGTGTCTCTCTGTGAAAATCTCAATAATCGCCACCACACCATACGGGGGGACGTTTTTCCATAAATGCATCGATGCCTTCTTTTGCGTCCCGGGTCTTCAAGTTCTCTACCATCACCTGACTACAGTATCGATATGCTTCATCCAAATCCTTGCCAATCTGCTCATAAAATGCTCTTTTCCCGATCGTAACGGCAAGCAGCGATTTCGAGGCTATTTTTATCGCCAGATCATATGTCGCACGGTCAAGTTGTTCGAAAGGCACTACCTGGTTAACGAGCCCTATCTCGTAGGCCCTTTGGGCCGGGATCAGGTCACCCGATAACAACATTTCCATTGCATGTTTACTCGATACATTTCGGGATAATGCCACCATAGGTGTTGAACAAAACAAGCCGATATTAACTCCAGGCGTTCCAAATCCGGCATTGTTTTCTGCGACAGCTAAATCACAGCTCGCAACAAGCTGGCACCCGGCAGCGGTGGCAATACCATGCACTTTTGCTATCACAGGTTTGGGTGAACGAGTAATTGACAACATCAATCGGGTACAGCGATCAAAAATTTTCTCGTGAAAAGCCTGATCTGAATTACTCCGTATCTCCTTTAAATCGTGACCGGCGCAAAAGCCTTTTCCTGAGCCTGCCAGAATAATAACCTTGACAAATGAATCAGCAGACAGGGTTTCGAATGCCGTGATCAAATCTTCCATGCATTTGAAGGACAAGGCATTGTATGCTTTCGGCCTGTTAATGGTGATATGCCCTATACCATGCTCATCTTTTTTGATGATTACGGTTTCCCGGGAGCTTTGTGTGTCCGGCATGTCAGTTTCCCCAGATTGAAATGGTATTTTCGATAGAAGGCTCTCTTGGAATATATTCAACATAACAACTCTTCTCTGCAATCTTTTCCGACAAGCAAGTCGTCGAGGCCGAGTTCAACCGGTCGCTTCGGCGTTTTCATGGATGATATGCCCGGTTTCTCAGCAGACTGACGGAGAAGGCCATGAGTTTTGTTGAGTCTTTGCATTGTCGGACGGGGGCCCGAATTCAGCGGCAGGAAAGAGAAAGTGATGGATTTTTATAACTTCCAGTTACTAACCCTTCAACTTTTTCTGTCATGAAAGAAAAGCGAACAGCAGAATTCTTTATTCTCGGTGCCCTGCTTTCAGCAGGACTCATTCTTTCGGCATATATCCTTTCCGAGGGTTTCACGCGTTTCAAGGCACTTGAGCGTACGGTTGTTGTCAAGGGATTGGCTGAACGGGAAGTGATTGCCGATGTGGCCATCTGGCCGATTACCTTTTCGGTCGCGGCGGATGATCTTACTGCTCTTGTTGATGCGCTCGATGAGCAAAACAGTGTCGTTGAAGATTTCCTGAAGAAAAATGGTTTTGCTGAAAAAGAGATTTCAGTTTCGGCTCCTTCGTTTGTCGACCGTCACGCGCAGGGTTATGGCGATGCAGGCCGTTACAGGTTCCGTTACACAGGGAGATCGACGGTCAGTGTCTACAGTGGGAACATTGAGCTGGTAAGAGAAGCAAGGGAAAAGCTCAGTGAGCTCGGAAGCAAAGGGGTTGCGATAGCAGGGGAAAACTACGAGGCTCGCACCGAGTATCTGTATACAAAACTCAACGAGGTCAAACCCGCGATGATTGAAAAAGCCACGAACAATGCCAGGGCGGTCGCCGAAAAGTTCGCCGCTGACTCCGGCAGCCGTCTCGGGAAAATAAAAAGGGCGAGCCAG
>JAKSDC010000199.1 GCA_022360275.1 Chlorobiales bacterium | reverse complement strand
TGATCGGCTTTCTTCTCGGGGAAAAAACTTAACCGGGACACTCAAAATGCCTCGCGCACAACGCGGTTCGGGCGCATCAGTGAGAAGAAAAAGAGCACAAAGAGGAAGGTGATAAACTCGGCAACCGAAAACGAGACAAAAATCCCGTTGTCACCGAAAAAGACCGGGAGAATTGTCACAAGCAGGAGCGGGAGAACAAGAGTCCTTGAAAGTGCAACAAATGCCGAGGGAAGCGGTTTGTGAATTGCCGTAAAATAGGCGCTGAACATGACATTGAAACCGTTCCAGAGAAAAGCGGGCCAGCTCAGGGAAATAAATGCCAGTGTAAGAGTCAGCGTGGCTTCCCTACCGTTATCAAGAAACAAACCTGCAAGCTGTTCAGGGATAAGAAGGAGCATCACAACCAGTGAAAAGCCTACACATGCAACGCAAATCGACGCCAGTCCGAGAAACCCCTTGATTCTCTCCGGCTTTCTTGCGCCGTAATTCGTGCTGACGATCGGCTGCAAGGCATCTGAAAATCCGTAAACGATTATCTGCTGGGCAAAGAAAAGGTAGTGCATGATCGTAAAGGCAGCCACACCTTCAATACCGAATCGCCCGATCATCACCCAGTTGAAGACAAGAATGACAACAGCCGCTGATAACTGATTGGCAAACTCCGACATGCCGTTGTAAGCCACTTTTATCATTTCGTTCCAGTCCTGCTGTTTCAAAGAAAACTTCAAGGCAGATTTTTTCGAAAAAAAGTGGATCAGCAAGATGAGAAAACTGGTAATATGTGCAAGCCCGGTTGCAAGAGCGGCACCTTGCAATCCCATCCCCCATACTGCAACAAAAAGCCAGTCGAAAAAAATGTTCACCAAAGCTGCAGAAACAACGGCTGCGGCTGCCAGAAGCGGCTGCCCGTCAACTCGCACGAAAAAAGAAAGACAAAGACTTACGGGAAGAAAAAACATGAACAGCAGCATGATCAGCAGATATTCCCTGACCAGCGGTGCAAGAACTTCGTTTGCCCCGAGCATGGCGACAACCTGATCGATAAACAAAATTCCCGAAACAGCAAGCACCAGAGTCAGAAACGATACGGTCATCAGGGTTTTGGAAAAAACCGCATTCGCCGCCTCCCTTTTCGACTCACCGATGTATTTGCCGCAACGAACCATTCCTCCGACCGAAAACATAACCCCGACACCAAGAAGAAGGCTGAACACCGGCATGATGATATTGATGGAGGCAAGAGCACTGTCACCTACGTAGTTTCCCACGAATACACCGTCGACAATACCTGACGAAGAAATGGCAAGCATTCCAAGAACGTTCGGAACTGCGTGATAAAAAAACACAGGTACGATATTGCCCTGCAGCATATCGACAAACCGATCTCTCCCCATTACACCGCTCCTTTACGGCATTGCGCTTTCTGTTGACACCTTTCAACAATACAGGGTCAGAATATAGTGCAATCGGGCACATTAAGCAATTCTTGCCAAAATCAAATTTAATCACTTGACATATTTTAATCATTTGATTAAATTAAACCTGCAAAAACATTCTCGTTTTTCATCTTTCATTGCCTTTGCCAGGAAACAGCATGAAAAAATATGCAAGCAGTGAACAAACAAGGCAGGCCCTGATCAATGCTGCAGGGGAACTTGCAGCGGAAATGGGATTTCCGAATGTGTCAACAAGGGCAATTGCCTTACGATCCAATGAAAACATCGGCAGCATTCATTATCATTTCGGAGGCAAGGAGCAGCTGTTTGAAGCCGTTGTCCAGGAAGTCGTCAAACGATGCAACGCATATCCCGTGAGTGCGGCAATTGAACCGTTTTACAACGTTCTTGATACCCCTGCAGGCCAGTCGGGAGCGATACGGGCGATCGTTAAGAGGGAAATAACCCTGCTGTTCGATCCGGATTACCCGCTCTGGCACAGCAGGGTTATCTACCAGCTTATGCAGCAGAAAAGCCGGCTGCAGGACATAATGGCTAAAGAGCTTTTCGATCCCATCGTCGACACCATTACTTCGCTGCTCAGACGCATCGACTCCAACATGGGCAGACAGGAAACCTTTCTTATCATCACCCAGATTATTTCCCCGATAGCCTCTCATGCCGATTACATGTCATACTGCCTTAAACATCTGGAAACGGATCACTACAGCGCAGAGTATCTGCAGAAAATGGAGAATATGATTGTGCGCCAGACAGAGCTGTATCTTGGCTTGACACCCGAAAAAGTCGAATCAAATCATGCCGAATAACCATGACCAGACACTTCTTTAAAACCATTGCTTTTTATTGTGGCACATTCATCATCATGGCACTCATGAGTTGCAGCGCAGGAGAAGAAGCCTCTGAACCGGAAGCTGACAAGCGACGCAGGGTCCCGGTCGCATATCCCCAGTTGATAAACTCTCAAACTGCACACAGCTATCCTGGAGAAATAAGAGCCTGTAGAGAAACAAACCTTTCTTTCAGAGTGGGTGGACCGCTCATCGATATTGCAAAAAAACCGGGAGAACATGCTCTTCAGGGAGAGCTCCTCATGCAGCTTGACCCGAGAGATTACCGGGACCGCATAAGAATTCTGGAGGCTGAGCTCGATGGCGCCATCGCTCGGGCACACAAGGCTTCGCAGGATTTTGCGAGGGCAAAACAGCTTTTTGAAAAAGATATCATTGCAAAAGCAGACTATGACCTTGCCCGAAGCAGTTCGGCATCCGAAAATGCTGCGGTAAAAAACATCCGGGCCCAGCTTTCCGTTGCAAAGCATCAGCTCAAAGATACCTCGCTCCGTGCACCATACAACGGCACCGTTACGGTTCAATTGGCAGAAAACCACGAAATGATTCGAGCCGGTCAGGTCGTTATGCGCATGCACGATATCTCAACGCTTGAGATCATTACGAACATCCCGGAAAACGATATCGGTCTGCTGGTACCGGAAAAAGGCAGCACGGCTGTCCTGACAGTTCCTTCACTGAGAGACAGGTTCTTTACAGCAAAACTGCAAGAGTGGAGTACGGAGGCGGACAAAACAACCAGAACATACCAAGCCACCTTTTCCTTGCAGGCACCTGAAGACAACAGCCTGCTTCCCGGCATGACAGCGGAAATAGCTCCTCAAAACCTGAAAACCCGCAAACCGGTTATGACCGTGCCTCTTGACGCCGTAACGGCCGATCTTGAAGGGAATTCCGTAGTCTGGATCTATGATGAAAAGTCCGGGGAAGTTACACCCAAACAGATCACCACCTCGGAAATGTATGATGACAGAAGAATCATTGTCAACGGGGGACTCAATGGCAACGAGATGGTTGTTACCGGCGGCACCTACTTCCTTGTCGAAGGAATGCAGATC
>JAKSDC010000040.1 GCA_022360275.1 Chlorobiales bacterium | reverse complement strand
TACTGGGGATTATGCAAAAGCCTGTTTAACCGGCGAGATCCTTTTTTTAAAAAAAACTTGCCGTTAAAAATCCCTGCTGTTAAAACGGGAAAACAGGGTTTGGATCTTATATTCTCATGAAATTGTTCTAAATTAAATGTAAATATATTTATATTTAAACTATGAGGGAACCGGTCTTTAAGAGGGTCTTGAACCTTCCAAGCGTAGTATTTATCGCCATCGGGTTTATGGTTGGCGGCGGTATTTTCGCCTTCACGGGCATTGTCGCACGGATTACCGGTCCGTTGCTGCCCCTTGCCTACTGCCTGGCTGCCATACCGGTGTTTGTCAGCATGTTTCCGGTGGCCATGCTGGGGTCGGCATTCCCCACCACAGGCGGCAGCTATAAATATCCCAGCCGCATGTTCTCTCCGGCTGTTGCATTTACAGGTGTCTGGACCTATGCGTTGTGTTCTTTTTTCGGTCAAATTCCACTGCTTGCCCATAGCTGTGCCGGTTATATAAACGCCGTCTGGCCCGGCCTGCCTTCAAAGGCAACCGCCCTTTTTCTGGTCTCTTTTTTTTACCTCGCCAATATGCTGGGCATCAGGATTGCGGCACTGCTCCAGGGGGTTCTCGTGCTGCTGCTGTTATCCGCTTTATTCCTTTACGCCGGAATGGGAGTGGTGCATCTGCCCTCTTTTTCCATCGGGAATACGGCACAAATCCATACAGGCGGCATTATTCTGGGAAGTGCCCTGCTTACATTCACCTACGCAGGGGCCAACGGTATCATTGAGCTGGGAGGAGAGATGATCCGCCCTGAACGTATCATACCCAGAACATTTTTAATCGCGTTTCCCATTGTCGCCGTAATCTATATCCTGGTTTCACTGGCAACGGTGTGCGTTCTTACACACGGGGAACTGGCAGCGGCGGACAATCCGCTGATTTTGGCGAACAACCGAATGGGTACCGCCGCCACAAGAAATTTTTTCATTTTATTCGGAGCGGTGACGGCGCTGACCACCACTTTGAATGCAATCATTATCACCGGGACCAAATCATTTCTTGTCATTGTGCAGGACAATATATTCCCAAAATTTTTTGACCGGTTGAGCCGGAGATTCAACACCCCTCTACGGATATTGGCGCTTTTCTGGCTTTTGTCGATTACAGGCGTCATGATGGAGACATCCTTGGATACCCTTGCGGCATACGCGTCTTTGGGAGCCCTTGTCCTTATGATACCCATACAATGGGTTGCTGCTGTTTTCCCCGGTAAGTATCCCGGGGCATACCACCGGGCCGGGTTTAAGTTAAAAGGCATATGGCGCTTTGCCTGTCCTGGTGTCGGCATGTTGCTGTACCTGGTTTCCTGCCTGGTGATTCTCTATGACCTTGGTGATACGGTGAAAATTGCCGGTTTTTTTCTTTTTGTTTTTTCAGGAGCGCTTTTTTTTCAAAT
>JAKSDC010000050.1 GCA_022360275.1 Chlorobiales bacterium | reverse complement strand
GGTAAACATTTTTTTGAGCTGTTCCCTGCCTGAACCGGGTTTGTCGGAAAACTCCTTTGCCCGGTTGCGATAAAAACTTTGACCTCCGAGACCTTTGAGGACGTACTGGTTGAGGTTGCCGGTCAGGTGAAGAACAAGGTTGCCGGAGCTTGAAAGGTTCGGGGTGAAATCGACCCAGAGCTTTTCATCGTCAACGGCATCAAGGCATATCATGAGGCGCTCTGCAATGGTATTCAGGTGCTCGTTGATTGACGCGCAGAAAGGGTGAGGCATTGTGTGTTCCAGGGTTATAAATCTTTTATGGTGTTCCGACAGGATATAGTAGCGCTCTTTTTTGGGATTTCAGCATATCTCGTATTTACCCAGGGCAAGCTGCTCGATGAATACCCCGATGTAGGCAAGTTCGACCTGGATGATCAGGGCAACGTCTTTACGAACATCGTCAAGATACATGTCCTCTTCAAGGATGAGACTGGCCGATGCCTGCAAAGGTTCGTCAAGGGGGTTGCCGATCTGGCTGCAAAGATAAACAGTGACTTCCCTGATGCCGCTTACTTCCTTGTGAATGCGCCGTGCAATTTCATGGCTGAGGACATTGTAGATTTTACCGACATGATTGACCGGGTTTTTGCCGGCTGCGGCTTCGAGACTCTGCGGCCGGTTGAAAGTTATAAGCCCGTTTACCCGATTGCCTCGGCCGACCTGTCCGCCGTCACCGCTCTCCGCAGACGTGCCGAGCACGGTAAGGTACATCCCGTCTTGACCACGTGCAGGATCGTCGAGTGTGTTGACCTGAACGGTAACGTTCTCAATAGACTGCTGTTTGCACCTGATAAACTCGGTAAGATTATCCTGGATGATCTGTTTTTTCTCGAAATACACTTTGTTGTCCCTGATATACCGGTCGACGAAAGCGATGGCTGCGGTTAGCATCAGGTCACGGTTTTTCCTGAATGCCATGATTTTAATATCCTTGCCTGTTTCAGGATAGGCATATTTGAAAATATTCGAGTTGAGGTATTCTTCGGCTGCAAGCACCAGTCGTTCCGTTTCGGTTTGCGGTGCATGTCCCACACCGACCGAGGTGTCGTTGGCTCCGATAACCGGTCGTGAGAAAGCGTCGATAAGCTCGGGTGAACCGGGCTTGATTTCGTTCTGGTAAATAATATTGACTTCCGGATCAACAAACCGCAAGTTTTTGCGGAGCCATTTTTTTGCGGCGGCTTCGGCAATTTCGCCGACAGGAATAACCGTGTCGTTGTGGGTATAGGTGGCACGGTCACCGAAAATGATTTTCATCGGCTCGATGACCCTTCCGCCTCCCGGTTGAGGCATGGTTCTGCCGGCGACAAGCATTCCTTTATCGATATTGTGGTGCAGGATGCGTCCGAAACGATCGTTATATTCCTTGCAGAGGGCTATGCAAACAGCTTCCATGATAGAGTCGCACATGGTATCGGGATGGGCAAGGCCCTTGCGTTCGACAAGCTCTGTCTGCTGCTCTTCAACGGGAAGGGTGTATGCAAGCTCAACGGCAATATTTCTTTGCTTTTTCATCGGAAGCGTGACGGAATGGATTTACCTATTTTTTTCCATGTACATTAGTCGGAATAATCGTCGGGGATTTGGCATTTATTGTAACAGGTTTTTGCATCTAAAATGTTTCCTTAAAATGGTTTTCGATCATACTATCCGATATGCTGTTAAGCACTCCAGTTGGGGGGAAGTGCTCGTAGCGGCGACGGGAAAAGGGATCTGCAGGGGACAGCCCTGCGAACCATCCCGCCCGGTTTAAGGGTAAGCTATAGCGAAGTCGCACAAAAAATCGGCAGACCCCGATCGGTCAGAGCAGTGGCAAGTGCCTGCGTATCCAACCGTATTGCAGCAGCAATACCATGCCATCGCGTCGTGCGCAAGAATGGTGATTTGGCCGGATATCGTTGGGGAATAGAGCGCAAAAAGGCTTTGCTGGAGAAGGAGATGGGACAGGTGGAACTATATGAGTGAGGAGCCGATTAAAAATCGGGTAGCGGACAACAATGGGCCGGGAGAGACCCGGCTTTTTGATATCTTCCTGACGCGTAGAGTTACGGCCACTTTTTGAATTGCTTTTTATGAAAATAGGAATTTCCTGTCACCATACATACGGCGGTAGCGGTGCGGTTGCAACCGAGCTGGGCAAGGCTCTGGCCGGGCGGGGGCATATCGTGCATTTTATTAATCGCTCGGCTCCGTTCCGGCTCGGGGCTTTTTCGAAGAACATCTGCTACCACGAAGTCGAAGCAATGCAATACCCAGTGTTCGAGAGCCCTTTTTACTCTCTTGCTCTTGCAACAAAAATCGCCGAGGTAGCGACTTATGAAAAGCTCGACGTGGTGCATGCACATTACGCGATTCCCCATGCGCTGAGTGCCATGCTTGCCCGTCAGATGCTTGAAGAGTCATGTTCCGAAGTAAAATGTTTCAGGCTGGCAACGACCCTGCATGGTACCGACATTACAGTGGTAGGTGCGGACAGCAGCATGCATGGTGCCGTCCGGCTGGCCATCAACAAGTCTGACGGGGTGACGGCTGTATCCGAATAT
>JAKSDC010000148.1 GCA_022360275.1 Chlorobiales bacterium | reverse complement strand
AGTCAAAGGTCAAAAATTAAAAGGCAAAAATCTGAATCCAGAATCCTGAAGTCAGGAAGAAATAAGTTGTCAGAAATATAAGGTCATGCCGGGTTTTCACTTGCCCGGGGAAATTTACGCAATACGTTGTTGAAATGAAATGCCTTGGCGCTTAAGGTTGTAGGTGGATGAGTAAAAAAACGATATTTTATTCATTATATCCTTCGTGAACCTCTCAAGGAGCTTGTCATGGTTGCTCAACAAAAAACGATAACCGATTTCAAGCACCCGCCTTTTCTGCGCTGGACAAGCGTGAACGATGTTGTTATGGGAGGCGTATCGGACAGCCTGATGCAGGTTTCGGAAGATGGTATGGGAGTGTTTGCCGGTCACCTTTCTCTTGAAAACAACGGCGGTTTTGCCTCGGTGCGGGCATCGTTGCCGGAAAACGATTTCACCGGTTATGACGGCATCGTGCTTCGCGTGAAGGGTGACGGCAGGCGTTACAGCTTCCGTGTCAGAACGGACATGCTGTTCGAGGGTGTGGTCTACCGTCAGGAGTTCGACACGGTAGCGGGAGAATGGATGGATGTTGAATTGCCTTTCAGCGACTTCAAGCCCTCATTCCGCGGCCGTATTGTTTCCGATGCCCCGCCTCTCGATCCATCTCGCATTTTCCAGATCGGGTTTCTGATTTCCGAGAAGCAGGAAGGATCGTTTCGGCTTGAGGTTGAGAGGATTGACGCTTTCTGAACCTGGGCATCATGATGTGTATATTTGTTTTGTGACCAAAATTCAGGAGTTTCGTATGAGAAAAGACCAATAAGGAGTAAAGGATTATGCCTTCAGGAGAGATGGTTGCTGAAAAGATTGTCAAGTACGACATTGCGTACTATGCCGGTGGAAAATTTGCCAACGGGTATCCGTACAGGGCGATTATCGGGTTGCGGCGTGATGACGGAAGCTTGATCGGCGGGGCGTATTTTCATCGCGAGCATGGAACGATGCCGGATACGGACGAACAAACATCAACCGGATATATCTGGTGCCATTATTATTGGGAGGATTTTCCTCATGTGGTGGATATGCTGCGAAACGAAAGTCCTGTTTATGTGCGCTACGTTGCCGGAAGCTGGCATATGGCTTCTCTTACGACGATGTCGGAACCCGTAGGGGAGGGGGAAGCGAAAGGAAGTTAGGCGCTCAATAACGGGGAAGGAGCAAGCAGTCAGGATTAGGGCGGAGATGGCCAATGGTTGATTTACCATTGACTATTGAATAATGAAAGAGCTGGACGGGGGAAAGGAAAGCGGCAATGAGTCCCGAGTTCTAACAACGATTCAGCCCGGCTGGTTGGGCTGAATCGTTACAAACGTACCTCTATTCCTCTCTCCCGCAGATATTCCTTCGCTTCCCGGATGGAGTACTGCCGGAAATGGAAGATGGAGGCGGCAAGGGCGGCGTCGGCACGTCCTTTGGCGAAGCCTTCGTAGAGGTGTTCGAGGTTTCCGGCGCCTCCCGAAGCGATGACCGGTATATGTACCGTTGTCGATATCCGGCGCAGGATCTCGTTATCGTAGCCGGCTTTTGTGCCGTCGCGGTCCATGCTGGTGAGGAGAATTTCTCCCGCGCCGAGATCCTGAACCAGGTGAGCCCATTCGACGGCTTCATACTTTGTCAGCTCTTTTCCGGAGTGGGTGTGGACGACGTACTTGTCGCCGACTTTTTGGACGTCAATCGCAACTACAACGGCTTGTGAACCAAATTTTTCAGCGATTTTCGTGATCAGTTCCGGAGCATAGACAGCGGCGGTGTTGACTGAAACTTTATCAGCACCGTGCAGGAAGGCATCCCGTGCTCGTTCGACCGAACTGATACCGCCGCCTACGGTGAGGGGAATGAACACTTCTTCCGAAACTTTTAGGACTTCCTCGAGTGTTGTTCTTCTCGATTCGATCGAGGCCGATATATCGAGAAAAACCAGCTCGTCCGCCAGTTCATTGTTATAGAACCTTGCCTGTTCGAGAATCGAGCCTGCATCCCGCAACCCTTCGAAATTAATGCCTTTGACAACTCTTCCGTCCCGGACATCGAGACATGGTATGATACGTTTAGCTAACATCTGATGCTGATTCAGTTCGGTAATGACGTCGATAGTGACGGGAAAAATAGGAATAAATCAATTAACTGGTAAACTCCAACTTTTAATAAGGTAATGCTTCTTAAAATTCTCATTTTTTGAGCTACTATTAATATATTAGCAGCCACAAAACCGAGAAAAACAGGGAGAAGGAGATTATGAAATTTCCGGTATGTGATTTTGCGGATTCCGAAGACGGATTTTACTCGCAATGTGCCAGCTGTCCGATTGACGCATCGGCATCGGGCTGTGCCCTTGTCGAACTGGAGGACGGTACTTATGAGTTTGTAGGGGAAACACCTCACGGAGGGACGCGAGCAGTTTTTCTTTTCAAAAACAATGCAGGGGATCAAGTTTCTAAACAGGAAGCGATCCATGTGGAGATCCATGAACTGGACGAGCATGGTCACCTTGTGACCATTCTCTATGGAATTGTTGACCCGGAAGGTATGATCTATCTGAAAAAGTCCGGCAATGAGGACTGACAGCAACGATACGGTAAGGTTTTTTCAATTCAACAATAATGACAGAAAACGAGGAGTTGCCTTTTACAAAGGATGCCATCCGTGATCTGACGATTATCGGTGGAGGGCCGACAGGTATTTTTGCCGCATTTCAATGCGGCATGAACAATATTTCCTGCAGGATTATCGAAAGTATGCCTCAGCTTGGCGGTCAGCTTACCGCGCTCTATCCTGAAAAGCATATCTATGATGTTGCTGCTTTTCCCGAAGTTCAGGCTGCTGAACTTGTCGAAAGTCTCTGGAGACAGGCGGAGCGGTACGGTCCGGAAGTGATACTTAATGAGAAGGTGTGCAAATACAGGAAGCTCGATGACGGTTCATTTGAGGTTGAAACCGAGAGCGGCAAAACGTTTGCTTCCCGTGCAGTGCTTGTGGCTGCCGGATTGGGCGCGTTTTCACCCAGAAAACTGCCCCAGCTCGGCGATATCAGCGTTCTCGAAGGTCATTCGGTTCTGTATTCGGTACAGCATATGCACGAGTTGGCAGGTAAAAAGGTGGTGATTGTCGGGGGCGGTGATTCGGCTCTTGACTGGGCGATGATGCTGCTTCCTGAAGCAGATCGTGTAAGCATCGCTCACCGGTCACCGGAATTCAGGGCGCACGGCAAGACCCGGCAGGAGGTGCTGGAGGCTGCCGAGAAAGGTTTGCTCGATGTGTATCTGGGCACGGAAGTGAAAGGGGTGGAACATAATGGTCCGGCATTGCGGAACGTGCAGCTTTGTTCAAAAAGCGGACAGGAAACATGCCTCGAGACCGACTACATGCTGGTGCTGATCGGTTATATATCGAACCTCGGGCCTCTGGCCGAATGGGGGCTTGCTCTGAACGATAATGCCATTGTTGTTGACGGTCATATGAAAACCGAAGTGGATGGTCTGTATGCTGCCGGTGATATCGCTTCCTATCCCGGTAAACTCAAGATTATCCAGACCGGCCTGAGTGATGCCACAATGGCAGTTCGCCACAGTCTCACTTACATCCATCCGGGAAAGAAGATTAGGCAACAGTTCAGCAGCATCAAAATGGCAAAAGAGAAAAATAAATGACGGATAGCACGGTACATGCTCAAGCCGAGTCTTCGCGTTTTCAGGCATGGATGATGGCCATACGGCCGAAAACGCTTCCTGCCGGCGCTGTTCCGGTTGTTGTGGGCACGGCTTTTGCCGCAGCCGATGGAAAATTTCTTCCTGCCGCCGCTATTATTGCATTGTTGTGTGCTTTGGGAATACAGGTGGCAACGAACTTTATCAATGAGATCTACGATTTCAGGAAAGGAGCCGATACTGCCGAACGTCTTGGTCCGACGCGTACCGTTGCAACGGGTTTGATTTCCGAAAAAAACATGGTTGCCGTTTCGGTCATTCTGTTACTTGCGGTTTTTCTGCTGGGACTTTATCTGGTATACCTTGCGGGCTGGCCGATCCTGCTCATCGGACTGCTCTCGATGTTTTTTGCCTGGGCATACACCGGCGGTCCTTATCCTATTGCCTATTCAGGGCTTGGAGATTTTTTCGTGTTTGTTTTTTTCGGGCTTGTTGCGGTCGGGGGAACCTACTATGTTCAGGCAGGAGGAGTTTCTTTTCCCGTGTTGACAGCAGCGGTTGCCCCTGGTATCTTTTCCGTCAACATCCTTCTTGTCAACAATATCCGTGATATCGATACCGACCGGAAAGTGGGGAAAATGACCCTTCCCGCAAGGATAGGCGGTGGAAATGCACGATGGCTATACCTCGGTTTGACGGTTGTTGCCTACTTCGTTCCGGTCTGGGTGTGGATGACGGGATATTCGATATGGTGTATGCTTGCCTGGCTTTCCATACCGCTTGCAATCGGTCAGGTCAGGGCGCTGTTCCGCAGTGAAGGCCGAGCGCTGAACGAGGTGCTTGCCGGCACAGGAAAGGTAATGACGCTGCACGGAGCCCTCTTTGCGATTGGTTTGCTTGTCCCCACATTTTCAGCTTTGTAAACGATGCACGCAGAAACGGTAAGAATTGCTCTGGTACAGACGGCTTGCGAGGTTGAACCCGAGGCGAACCTGAAAAAGGTTTGTCAAAAAATCGTCGAATCGGCTTCACAAGGGGCGAAAATAGTCTGCCTGCAGGAATTGTTTACAACACGTTATTTCTGCCGGACCGAGGAGTACACGCCGTTCGATCTTTCGGAAACCGTACCCGGTCCCTCAACCGACGTGCTTCGGGCAATAGCCGCCGAGCATGAGATTGTTATTGTCGCCCCGTTGTTCGAAAAACGTACCCGTGGTCTCTACCACAATACTGCTGCTGTTATCGATGCCGATGGCTCTTATCTGGGCAAGTATCGCAAGATGCACATTCCTGATGATCCCGGTTTTTATGAGAAATTTTACTTTACGCCAGGTGATCTCGGTTACAAGGCTTTCAAAACACGATATGCAACGATAGGAGTATTGATCTGCTGGGATCAATGGTATCCCGAAGCCGCACGTCTGACCGCTCTGAAAGGAGCGGAAATTCTTTTTTATCCCACCGCTATCGGGTGGGTTTCAGGTGAAGCCTCCGAAGAGGCTCGGCAGTCTCAGCTACAAGCTTGGAGGACGGTGCAGCAAAGTCATGCAATCGCTAACGGAGTGTATGTTGCTGCGGCCAACAGGGTCGGGACAGAGGGTGAGCTCAACTTCTGGGGCAGCAGTTTCGTCTCGGACCCGTTCGGGCGGATTATTGCAGCTGCAAATGAGCGCAGTGAACAGATTCTTATAGAAGATTGTGATCTGGGTAAAATCGAGTATTACCGATCACATTGGCCGTTTTTGCGCGACAGACGCATCGAAACTTACGGAGAGCTGCAAAAGAGGTATGTTACTTGACATGAACATTTTCACCATTATCATTCTTGCTACTCTTTTCGGCACCTTTCTCATAAGGCTTGTTGCGGATATCCTGAACCTGAAAGCTGCCGGTGAAGTTCTTCCAGACGAGTTCCGGGATGTTTTTGATCAGGAGGCTTATGAAAAGTCACAGAACTATCTGCGCCATACGACGGTGTTTTCTCTCGTGGCCGCCGCTTACGAGCTGGTGTTGCTCCTTGTTTTCTGGTTTGCGGGTGGATTCAACTACCTCGATCTTCTGGTGAGGGGTTTTGGTTTTTCATCTCTTGTGACAGGTATTCTCTACATCGGAATTCTTCTTTTTCTTCAGGGACTGGTTTCGCTGCCGTTCGGTATATACCAGACGTTTGTACTCGAGGAGAAATACGGTTTCAACAAAACCTCTCCCGTTACCTTTATCTCGGATAAACTGAAAGGCATTTTTCTCGGTCTGGTTTTAGGTACACCGGTTCTTGCCGGACTGCTGTGGTTTTTTGAGAACACCGGTTCTCTTGCATGGATATGGGCTTGGGCAGCCGTTGCCCTCTTCGGCCTTGTGCTGCAGTATGTCGCTCCCACACTCATCATGCCGCTTTTCAACAAGTTTACCCCGCTTGAAGATGGTGAACTGAAGTCTTCTATCATGGAGTATGCGCGCTCGGTCAATTTTCCCTTGTCCGGCATTTTCGTCATCGACGGGTCGAAACGTTCTTCGAAAGCCAACGCTTTTTTTACCGGCTTCGGCAAACGAAAACGCATTGCGCTTTTCGATACACTTATTGAAAACCATACCACTACCGAGCTTGTAGCAGTGCTTGCGCATGAGATCGGCCATTACAAGAAAAAACATATCATTATTGCAATGTTTCTCAGTGTTGTCAATATGGGTATTGTTTTTTTTCTGCTCTCGGTCTTTCTGAACAACCGTCTGCTGTTTGAAGCATTTTATATGGACAATCTCTCCATCTATGCAAGTCTTCTGTTTTTTTCCCTGCTGTACAGTCCGGTTGAATTTATTCTCTCTGTTTTCCTGCAAGCCTTGTCGAGACGTCATGAATTTCAGGCTGATCGTTATGCCGTGGAAACCTACAGTGGAGGTTCGGCGCTTGTCGAGGCGCTCAAGAAGCTGTCCAGAAAAAACCTTTCCAACCTGACACCCCATCCTTTTTACGTGTTCTTGAACTATTCTCATCCCCCGGTGCTTCGGCGTATTGAACGGATCAGGGAAGTAGACCAGGGGATAACTCGTCAACAGTGATTTGGATTGTCAATACTACATGCCCCCCGAATGGGCTCTCCATAAAGCAACGTGGCTGTCATGGCCTCACAAAGAGGCATCATGGCCGGGTAAATTCGATCCGGTGCCGGATGTGTTCGCTGCGGTCGCAGCATTGCTCTGTCGTTATGAAACAGTGCATATCAATGTGCTCGATGACGCTATGGAGAGTGACGCCCGCGAACGTATTCTCAACAGGCTGAGACGAAAGCAGGATATGTGCCGCGTATGTTTTCATCACATTCTAACGGATGATGCATGGTGCAGGGATCACGGACCGAATTATGCCTATTACACGGAAGGCGGGTGCTTGCAAAAGGTTGTTCTTGACTGGGAGTATAACGCCTGGGGAGGAAAATACGAGCCTTATCATAACGACAACAGTGTCCCGGAAAAGGTTGCGGTTCTCCAGGATCTGCCTGTCGTTAAACCCGGAATGGTGCTTGAGGGGGGAGCGATCGACGTGAACGGCAAAGGATTGCTGATCACGACCGAAGCCTGCCTCTTGAACCCGAATCGCAATCCTTCAATGACGAAGCAGGACATCGAGGAAAGGCTTATGCAGTATCTCGGAGCCGAGAAGGTTCTCTGGCTGAAGGAGGGGATAGCGGGAGATGATACGGACGGACACGTGGATGATATGGCACGGTTTGTCGATGAAGGTGTCATAGTCATTGCCGTTGAAGAGAATCCCGGTGACGAGAACTACGAGATACTCCGGGAGAACTACAAGCTGCTGCAGCAGTATACTCATGTCTTGCAGCGGCCTCTGGAGGTAGTGAAACTGCCCATGCCTGATCCGGTCTATTATGAGAACGAAAGGCTTCCTGCAAGCTATGCCAACTTTTATATCGCCAACCGCCAGGTGCTTGTGCCGACATACCGTTGTTCCAAAGACAGGATTGCCCTCGGTGTGCTGGAAAAATGTTTCCCTTCAAGAGAAGTTATAGGGGTAGACTGCACCGATCTTGTTTGGGGATTGGGGGCGATACATTGTATTACCCATGAAGAACCCGCCTTTTAGATACCGCTATTACTTTGTTGCGCGCCATGAATTACTTCGCTGGGCGGTATCCAGTAAAAGGCTGGCAAAAGGTAATCGGAGATAAGGGTTTCGGGATCGATTGAGCCGGTCGACAGTCTGCAGGGCAGTTGACACGCCGAAACCCGAAAGAAAGCGGGCTCTGATAAAGTTCATGAAAAATCGGTCTCAAAAAGAGCCAAGTACTGAAATGAGTCTCAAAATGATAAGCATATTCTCATTTTGAGTCACCTCTTGCTTCGTGTTTCCCTGGAGGGGGGTTTTATACGTTTATAATGCTTTTTTATTTGTGTTTTAGTGCGTTTTTCTTTTTGGTACATTCTTTGCAATGATAAATGGAGTAGTAGCCAGTTGATTTTCCAACCTCACGCCCGTGAGGTTGAGCAGGCGGAATGGGGGACGCCTGCTCCAAAAAAGCGGTTCAGTACGGCCGCTTTTTTTGTTTTCAATTTTCCGTACTGTACCTTGTTGACCTATAGCTATAGCAGCTTTGCCAGAAGCTTGCGTGTTGCGCGTATATCCGAAAGAGCGTTGTGTGCCTCTACTTCGATGCCGAAATGACGGCAGACGGTTTCAAGTTTGTAGTCCGGCAGGCTCAATGAACCCGCGAAATCTTTCATGAAAAGCACCGGCAGGGGGTCGAGTCGTTTCCAGTTGACATAGGAGCCGATACCGTACTTGTCCCCATGGAGTCTGAACCAGTTCTGGATAAAATCAAGGTCGAAATGCACATTGTATCCGGCAGGGTAGCATTTGTCTTCCCGGTCGTAAGGTTCGATATGGCGATTGAGAAACTGGCGAAAAGCAAGAAATGCGTCGAAACTGTTTATTCTGTGCGACAGCTCCCCTCTTGTTGTTCCGGTTACCTGAAGTGCCAGATCGTCGATATCGGCACCCTGGTGAGGAGCGCACTTCAGGTCGAACTCATCAACAACGGTTCCGGATATTTCGATGATCGCCCCTACTTGAATGATTCCGTGCCTTGATGAATCTGTGCCGGTTGTCTCGACGTCTATGTAGAGGACTTTCTTATCCATTTTCCGGTTCCGCAACTCGTCCCATGAACAGTATCGAGCCTGAACGGTTTTCCCTGATGATAAACAGAAAAGGATGATCGGCGCGGAACACGGCAACAGGTTGGGGCATGGCGGAAGTGAGCCCGATGGCGACACCTGTTGCCGCAGCGGCTTCAGTTCCTTCTTCATTGACGTCTATGAAGGCTTTGTGGACAGCCGCTCCGATGAAGAGCTTGTCTTTACTGGACGTCATGCGGGAGAAGTCGGCTTTTGCCGGGTCGAACGCATCCGTCATGCCAAGCCTGCGAAGTGTTTGATCGAGACGCAAGGTGGAGGTTATCGAGAATTTCGGCAAAAAAAGGCTGACGGTTCTTTCTCTCAGTGCACCTGTCAGGGTATCCAGCAGTTCGGAATCAAGGCTGTTTTCAAGTCCTGTAATCCCGTTTTTTGCAACCGGAAGCAGCACGAGCATAGAAAGATCGTCACCGGAGTAGGGGAGTTCCAGAATCTGCAGGGAATCCGATGCCGCATACCTGAATTTTCTCTCCTGATACATCATGGGAACGGTCACCGTGGTATCCGGTCCGGCATAGAAAACGGATCCGGTTGTTGCCGCACTGTCGAAACGGTTTGCCCAGTCACCCTTGAAATAGATGGCATTGACGAGGGTCAGTCTGGTGAGGTTGTTAAGGATACCCGGTTTCAAAAGCCCCCTGATTTTATCTCTGGTTTTCTTTTCCACCCAGGTGTTGATGGCTTCTCTTGCTTTTTCCGTATTCCTGCGGTAATCAACCGTGGTGACAGTTGATCCGTAATATTTTTTCAGATCATGTAAAAAAGGTTTCGAGAGCGCATATCCTTCTTGTGGCCATAAAGAGTTTGCGGTTTCAAGAGTTACACTCCCTTTTTCTGCAATCCTGTTTATATGGTTTTCAAATGCAGCTTGAGCGGCATTGTATGCCGCAATATCGTCCGGTGCCCTAAGCAGGGCGGCTATCTGCTGCTCGGTTTCACCTGCGGCACCTGCAAGGGTCATCGAGAGTGCGGCCGATACGCTGTATGGGGAAAAAAAGATATTGCCGTCGGCGCTTTTTCCGAGTGTCCGGTACAGATCGAGAGAGAATTCCGTGTTGTCGGTTTCTTTTATCTGCATCCGGGTTTTATTATCCGTGTTTTCACTCCCGTCAGGTATACTGAATGCCGAAAGCAGTGCGAACAGGAGGAGAGCAGGTATCGCGCGTAATGTAGTTTTGATAGACATCTCTTTTCTTAACCGTTATTCTGCCTCAGCAGAAGCAGGGGAACAGGGTACTTCCTGCATATTGAACAGATAGTAATTGATACTGTCACTCAATGCCTGAAGACTGGCATCTATGATATTGGTTGAGACGCCGACGGTCGACCATGTCGAATGGCCGTCACTGGTTTCGATGAGTACCCTTACTTTGGCACGGCTGCCCTTTTTTTCTTCGAGCACGCGGACCTTGTAATCGACAAGTTTGACGTTGCGTATGGCAGGGTAGAAGCCGCGCAGAATTTTCCGAAGTGCCTTGTCAAGGGCATTGACAGGTCCGTCTCCGTCGGCGGCGGTCATCTCGATTTCGTCGTTGACCTCGATTTTCAGAATTGCCTGGTCTACAGGTTCGCGGTTTTTGCCCGATTCGACGTGTACTTTTGATTCAAGCACCTCAAAGAATGGTCTGAACTGTCCCAGTTCATGCCGAAGCAGCAGCTCAAAGGATGCCTCGGCAACGTCGAACTGGAAGCCCTCATGTTCGAGCTTTTTTATTCTCTGGACGATTTTTTTAAACAACTCGCCGTTATCCGGCAGCTCGATGCCAAGCTCTTTTGCCTTGTAACGGATATTGCTCTGGCCTGCAAGCTCGGAGACAAGAACTCTCTGGCGGTTGCCGACGGTTTTAGGGTCAATATGCTCGTAAAGTGAACTTTCCTTGAGAACCGCACTGACATGAATACCTCCTTTATGGGCAAAAGCCGATTTCCCTACAAACGGAGCGCGGTTATCCGGAGGAAGGTTCAGCAGCTCATACACGGAGTTCGAGAGCGTGGTGAGATGGTTCAGGTTCAGCTTGTGACGAAAACGGCCGTTGAGCTTCAAAATAACATTCGGAATAATGCTGATAAGGTTGGCATTGCCGCACCGTTCACCGATACCGTTAATGGTGCCCTGTACATGGTTTGCTCCCGCGCGCAAGGCGGAAAGGGCATTGGCTACGGCAAGGTCACTGTCGTTATGGGTATGGATGCCGATTGGAACGGTGGTTGTTGAAAGAACCTCTCGGACGATTTCGTACACTTCATGAGGCATCGTGCCGCCATTGGTGTCACAGAGTACGAGGCGGTCGGCACCTGCTTCTTCTGCAGAAAGCAGCATTCGCATGGCAAATGCCGGGTTGTCTTTGTATCCGTCGAAGAAATGCTCTGCATCGAACAGCACTTCCCGTCCCCGACTTTTCAGAAAGCTGACCGATTTAAAAATCAGCTCGGCATTTTCTTTATCGTTCAATCCCAGTCCTACTGCGGAATGTGCTTTCCAGGTTTTTCCGAAAATGGTTATCACAGGGGTTTCCGATTTCAGGAGCCCTGTCAGATTGGGATCGTTTTCAATGTTCTCGGGTTTTCTCGCAGTAGAGCCGAACGCACAGAGCTTGGCGTTTTCAAGCTGAAGATGCAGCGCCCTTCGGAAAAATTCCTCATCTTTCGGATTGCTGCTGGGCCATCCTCCTTCGATATAATCGACACCGAACTCGTCGAGTTTTTCGGCGATAAGCAGCTTGTCCTGGACGGAAAGGGTTATTTTTTCTCCCTGGGTTCCGTCCCTGAGGGTCGTATCATAGAGTTCGATAGCGCTTCGGTTCTTCATGTCTGTTGCTGTCCCTTGCCATGAGCGATCGATGAGGAGCGCCCGGATCAGGAGTTCATAAGATTTTCCTGTTTGGCATAGGCAAAAAGGCCTCCTGCCTCAACAATATTGTAAACGTCGCCAAGCGGTTTAAGTGTATAGGTTGCGTTCTGCGTTAGGTTTGTGATCGTATTGTTTTCAATGTCAATCTTTAGCTCGTCTCCTGTCTTTACGGTTTTGTTGAGATGTTCGGCTGTTTCGTAAGGTATAACAAATCCACCGTCCACACAGTTGCGGTAGAATATTCTCGCATATGATTCTGCAACGATCGCCTTGACTCCGGCAACCTGCAGAGAAAACGGTGCGTGTTCACGCGACGAACCGCAGCCGAAGTTCGGGCCTGCTATAATGATCGTGTATTCCGACTGGAACCTTCCTTCTTCAACAAAGGGACGGTGCCCTTCGGGAAGTCCTGCTTCTGCAATCGGTACTCCCGAGAGGGCGTATTTACCGTACAGTTTTACCTCTTCGGGAACCGAAAGACTGTAGACAAGATGCTCCGCCGGGATGATCTGGTCGGTATCGATGTGTTTCCCTAATACGTATGCTTTTCCCTGTATGATGTTGTCCATGATGGTTGTGCTTTGAGAGCTGTTTGCGGTCCGATTATCTGAGAAATTCTCTTGGATCTGTAAGTTTTCCGGTGATTGCCGATGCTGCAGCGGTCAGCGGAGAAGCGAGACAGATCCCTGCTTTTTTGCTGCCCATCCGACCCGGAAAGTTCCTGTTTGTTGTCGAGACGACAAGGTCGTTGT
>JAKSDC010000147.1 GCA_022360275.1 Chlorobiales bacterium | reverse complement strand
TGACGCTGGTAGGAGCAGGTGACTCGATCGACTTCACGGATCTGCTCGATATCCGTGACTTTGACCAGGATCCGGTAAACATCCCGACAGCCGATGCCGATGCGACGCTGTTTGAGATCGTTGTGGAGAACGACGTTCCTGTGGCCAGTGGCAGCACAGTCGTTGGGTATGTCGAGGAAGAAGAATTGGCGGGGGGCAACCAGGACAGCGATGACGTCACAGGCATCAACGGAGACGGAGACAATAACAATGCGGTTTGGCAAGGCAGTTTGAGTGGTTTGTTCTTGATCGGAGCTGACCAGCCGGGCAGCTATGGAGTCAATACTGACACCGGTGGATTGCCGGATAATCTGTCATCTGCCGGTGTTGCGGTTAAGTACAATGTTACGGGTAACACACTGACGGCATATGCCGATGAGGATGACAGCGGCACGTTCAATGCAGGTGACCGTGAAGTGTTCACGCTGGAAGTCAATGAGGTGACAGGTGCTTATACCTTTACGCTCGTGGACCAGCTGGATCATCACGAGGTTGCCGCTGCTGATGACATCGAGACGCTGCTGAACATCGATCTGTCAGGGGCTGTGCTGGCAAAAGACGAAGACGGAGACGAGACCGGCCTGGATGCAGGGAGCCTGGTCATTACGGTGCAGGACGACATCCCGAAACTGAATGCGTTGAACGAAACTTTTGCTGCAAAACCGATCGATACCAACCTGGTTATCATTATCGATGTTTCGGGCAGCATGAATAATACCGTTGATGAAAGAACCCGGTTAACGATAGCTCAGGAAGCTGTGGAAAATCTTATTGATGAATATGATAAGATCGGTGATGTAAAAGTACAGGTCATAACATTTGCATCTGAAGGAGAGGTGCAGACCTATAATGGCAATGTTTGGCTTGATCCTGATGATGCAAAAACTGTTGTTGGTGGACTGTCCGCCGATGGCGGTACCAACTATGATGCGGCGTTGCAAGAGGCAATGGATGTATATGGAGAGGATGGAAAGCTTTCAGGCCCACAGACGCAAAACGTGGTGTACTTTATGTCGGATGGCATACCGACATTTCCATCCAGGACTTTTGATGATGGTGACGACCCACAACATGGCGGAGGAGGGGGTAGTACTACAGAAAGGGAGGATGGAATACAGCTTGACGAACAGGCCCAGTGGGAGGCTTTTCTCAGAGCAGAAAAAATAGACGCTTTGGCGATTGGAGTTGGCAGTGGAGTTTCAACTGATGATCTGGAGCCGATAGCTTACAATGGGAAAGATGGGATGGAGAGAGATGCTGTGGTTGTTCAAGATGAAAATGATCTTTCTGATATACTGCTGAGTACCGTAGATCCTGATTCTATCAGCGGGAACCTCGTAGAGGGTTACGGGGCCGATGAAGCAGGTTATGTGAAGTCTCTTAGCATAGACGGCAGAACGTATACCTATGACCCC
>JAKSDC010000144.1 GCA_022360275.1 Chlorobiales bacterium | reverse complement strand
TTCTTCCGTCACATCCCTCGCGGAGATCGTCCTGCTGTCAAAACGCTCGACAGAACCTTCCAGTTCATGAACCAAATCATCAAAGTTATCCGCCGGGACACGAATGACAAGCCGCTGCTCAATCCGGTCTTCGAACTTGTACTGATCGTCGTTTGCCAGATAAGCCTCATACCGCTGAATGAGACTGTCCAGAAACACTCTTGTTTGCTTCAGGTCGGAAGTTTCAAAAGTCATTCCGCCCTCGCGGATAATTTTTGGACCGGTTACATCGAGGTCCAGGGTCGATTCCCCAGTTTGTTTAGGGGCTATAGCACGAGCCGGAGCTACACTTTTTGACAACGGCATCTCATCAGCGGTCCCGAAATGCTCTGACAAGGCACCGCCGCGCTCCGCAATCTGCGGAGCGTCGTTCCCGCTGCCAGTGCAAGCTACAACGGCAAAAAAGAAAAATACCGGCAACAACAGCCTGACTTTGTGTTTCATAACAAACGACAGACTCAAACGATCTCAACCAGTTCTATTGAAAAGGTAAGATCCTGACCGGCAAGTGGGTGGTTGGCATCTATGATTATCGAGGTATCGGTAATATCGGTAACCATGACAACCGCGGTCTGACCGTTTGCCATGCTTACCTGAAGCTGCTGACCGACACTTACCTCAAGATCCTGCGGAAGCTGTTCGCGCTTTACCTCGGTCACAAGATCACTGCTTCGCTGACCGTATGCGTTGGTGGCGTCAATGGTTGTCTCCCTAGACTCTCCTGGCTGCAGACCGATAACGGCCTGTTCGAAACCGGGAATTACCGTACCTGCACCAACAGTAAACTCCAGCGGCTCGCGTTCTGCAGACGTATCGAAAATACTTCCATCATCAAGTTTTCCCGTGTAATGCACTTTTACGGTATCGCCCTGTTTAGCCTCCGGCATGAATTCCTCCTTTTTCTTTTTATCATTTCAAAATCCTGATCTTCCATGAATCAACCATCGCCAGAATATCTGCCTACATAACCAGAGCCCTGGAAAACAATCGACCCTTCCCAGTCAAGCTATACAAAAATATCGTAATATCGCACCAGAGTCTTGGAAATCTGGAAAATTGCAGAAGTAGTTGTTTTTTTAAAGCATAAAATGTATCATGACCGCACAGTTATTTTTCAGCAACACCGTACAACCCTAACAACAAAAAACACATATACCATGAAAAAAATGCTATCGCTCCTGGTCGCAGCTGTCCTCGTTATGGGCTGGTCTGCGCCTTCGTTCGCCGGTAATCCTTACGCGTCTGCAAACATAGGTATCGCTTGGTTCGAAGATGCAACCGCGACAGCAGTTGAAGGGGATGAAGAAGACAAAGATGACACTGTGGGGCTGGAATTCGATTCAGGTATTGCACTCACCGGCGCCTTGGGCTATGACTTCGGTTGCACCAGGCTCGAGGCTGAATTAGGTTACCAGACAAACGATGTTTCCACGGTAACCGAATCAAATAGTAAAGATACAAACACGGAAGACGGTTACGGCGATGTGTCACTGACGACCTTCATGTTCAACGGTTACTATGACATCAAACCAATGGATGATTCTGATGTTGAAATCTTCCTGACCGCAGGTATTGGCGCCGCATTTGTAAACGTTAATGAAGTCGGCCCTGAAGTTTACCCTTGGGGCGGCTTCGATGACGACGACAGCTCAACATTCAGCGAAACAACCTGGGCTTATCAGGTTGGCGCGGGTGTGAGCATTCCGGTTGGCAACGGCATTATGGTAGATGCCCGTTACCGGTACTTCAACACTGCTGACGTGACAACAAGAGATGATGACGACGTATTTGACAATGATCCTATGAACATCTCTTTCGACAGCCATTCCGCACTTGTCGGCTTGCGTTACAACTTCTAAGCCGGTTAGCACGTTTACTGCTGCTTTTTTCCATCTCACCGGGCCGAGGACAAAACAGCAAAGCAATACAAGTTATTAGGGGAAAATAAAAGGTATTCATATAAAAAACACAATTACCATGAAAAAAGCACTTTCATTATTGGTTGCAGCCATTCTCGTTATGGGCTGGTCGGCACCTTCATTTGCTGGTAACCCTTATGCATCGGCAAACATAGGTATCGCCTGGTTCGAAGATGCAACCGCAACACAGGTCGAAGGGGATGAAGATGACACGGTTGAGTTTTCATTTGATTCAGGTATTGCACTCACCGCCGCCTTGGGCTACGACTTCGGAACAACGAGGCTTGAAGCTGAGTTGGGCTACCAGAAAAATGATGTGTCCTCGTTAACCTTTGATTTTTATGACGACCATTACTGGGAAGATTTTACTATTACAGATGATGCTACCGGTGATGTTTCACTGACCACCTTCATGTTCAACGGTTACTATGACATCAAACCAATGGATGATTCCGACGTTGAAATCTTCCTGACGGCAGGTATCGGCGCTGTGTTCGTGCATTTTGACGAGGTTGGCCCCGGTTATGAACCTTATCATCATGATGAATATTCCGATCCTGACTACACCTCGACCTTCAGCGAAACCACCTGGGCGTATCAGCTCGGAGCAGGTGTCGCTATTCCGGTCGGTAGCGGTATCATGGTAGATGCCCGCTACCGCTACTTCAACGCTGCCGACATCACATCGAGGGATGACGATGAATTAACTTTGGAAGATCCCATGAACATCTCTATCGACAGCCATTCCGCACTTGTCGGCCTGCGTTACAACTTCTAAGCCGTCTTTTACTACGGCACGCAAAAAAAGGAGGCCTGTAAAAAGGCCTCCTTTTTTATTTAAAAAATCGTCCTTTGCCTATCTGCTTTTTACGCTTTCCCCTCTACCCTGATTTTCGGCAGAGAATCCGGATAGTTCCTTTGCAGAAAGTCAAGCAGTTTTTCACGCACAAAGCAGCGCAGATCCCAGACGTCTGAAGAGTTGGCAGCACTGACCAGTGCACGAAGCTCAATGGTTTTTTCGGTAGCATTGGTTACCTGCAACGACACAAGCCGCTTATCCCAGAGCGGCGTCTCTTTTACAATCTTTTCCAACTCGTTTCGAACATCTTCAGTCGGCACATTGTAATCAGCGTAAATATACACCGTCCCTATCAGGTCAGCAGAAGTCCTTGTCCAATTTTCAAAAGGCTGTTCGAGAAAACGGCTCACAGGAACAATCAACCGCCGCTGGTCCCATATTCTTACGACAACATAGGTGAGGGTTATCTCTTCAATCCTCCCCCATTCATTTTCGACGATAACGACATCATCGATACGAATCGGCTGCGTCACAGCAATTTGAATACCCGCAATGAGTGTCGCGATACTTTTCTGGGCAGCAAAACCGAGAATAATGCCGGCTACACCTGCTGATGCCAGAAGGCTGATCCCAACCTGCCTGACAGCGTCAAAAGTCATCAGGGCAATGGAAACGGCAAGTACGACAATAATCACATTGAGTATCTTGCGAACAAGCTCGACGTGTGTCGCAACCCGGCGAGCCTCAAGGTTATCTGCATGATCAAGGGCAAACCTGGCCATAATTACTCTTTCTCCGACTTTCAGCAGACGAATGAGAAACCATGTAAAAGCAAAGACAACAAGGATTTTCAAAGCATGGAAAAGAAACGCGGCAGGTGTTTCAGGCAAAGGAAAATGGGGAAGCAAAAATAACAGCACAACAACGGAAAACAGAACCCGGAACGGAGCCTGGATGAGCTCAACCGGAACAAGAATATCCTTGAGCGAACGGCGAATTCTCCCGGCAGTTCTTTTGATAACGCTGCTGGAAATCAGGTAGAGCAGCAATCCCGACAGAAGAATCAGCAACGGCAGAAAAATACGGAGGGCTTCTGTATTCCACAACGTCTCAACCATTTTGATCGGAAACCTTCATTATCCATTCCTCAACCGATCGCTCTCGCTGAGAGATCGGGACACACAATCCTCGATGGCCATCCCCCCGAAATAGTTGCCGGTAAGCAGCAGGTTTTTACCCGCAAGCATGCCGTCCATTTTTTCAAGCCACTCTCGATGGCCGACACGTAACGAAGGCACCGTATTCATGACCGCGTATCTGTGAACAATTTTATCCTCCGTTATACCGAGAACATCGGTTATTCTCCGCATTTTTGTTTCATCGCTCTCTCCCGGCCTGAAATGAAACGCAAAACCTCTATAATTATCGTCCGGAACCGTGTCACGGGATACCGCAGAAAAGAAAATATCGTCGGGTGAAATGATCGCGGCAACGGGCTTGATCGACAGATCATTTTTTTTGACGACAACACCGACGGAATCAACCGATGCAGCCTTGAGTAAACCGAGATGCCCCGAAATATCGGCTTCGATCGTCTGAAGCAGCCGGGAAGAGACTGCAGAAGGTGTTGCAAGAGCAAGCGTGGAAGCTGAATGGGTTACTCCTGCTTTTGTTGTGATTGCATAACTGCCATCGACAACCTCTATGCCGGTAACCTCCTGGTTGGTGAAAACATTAATACCCTTGCTTTTCGCAATCGCCCTTGCAACCGATTGCACGCCTTCCTTGAAGGTATAGTTCTTCAACACCTCTTTTCGTTTAGGCCTGGATTTAAACATCATATCCGCCGGAAAATCATCGGTCGGCTGTGATGGCACCGCATTGAAGAAATGGCTGAGTACGTTTTTGTAGTTGTTGACGCCGACGATCTTTGAGTAATACTCACGAACGCTCAGCCCTTCTTTCTTGAGGGAAAAAATATTTGGAATGGACTTGAGCGCCTCGAAGATATTGAGTGCTGAAAAAACCGATTTAAGCTGCTTGTCGGCCAAAAGTGAAAAAGGAACCTTCTCCCGGGGAATAATGGCATCGGTAAGGTGACAGGCATCGACAATGTCCAGCAGGTTCTGATAGGAGTTATAACAGGTATGCGCCCCCATCTCATGCCAGAACTCTGTGTTGTTGCCGGTATACCGGTGAGAGTTGAACGATCCGCCCGGACTGTCGCTTTTTTCCAGCAAGGTGGTTTTGAACCCCGCTTTTGCGGAATAAAACGCAAGGCTCAGCCCGCTGATGCCGCCGCCGACAATAACCACATCACTTTTCATTATCTGCCTGTTTAAAAGATGTTATCGGAATTTGTGCTGCAATTTACTGAAATCACTTCACTTCACCATGACCTTTCCCTTCGTATCCTCCATCACGGTAGTCCTGCACATACCGGACATAATTCTCGGGCGATTCGTCAATCGTTTGGCGCTCGGCGTCGGTAACGGGGCGCATGACTTTTGCGGGAACGCCGGCCACCAGCATACCCGACGGCACGGTGAACCCCTGCCTGACCAGCGAGCCTGCCGCAACTATCGAATAAGGCTCGATAACACAATCGTCGAGCAGCACCGCCCCCATACCGATAAGCACACTATCTTCTACGGTACAGGCATGCAGCACCGCCCCATGACCTATGGTAACATTGCTGCCGATGTTGAGCGGTCCGGTATCATGGGTCACATGCAGCGTGGCATTGTCCTGAACGCTTGTTTTCTCACCTATCCGTATCGGACAGACATCCCCACGGACAACCGTGTTGAACCAGACGCTTGAATGCGCTCCAATGGTTACATCACCGATAACACGAGCGCCATCAGCCATAAACACCGATTCGTGAATATCAGGATACATGCCTTTATAGGGTAATACTGTCGCCATGCCTGAAAACAGATCTGATTATTCGAAAAACTGGAATTTCACCACACTTACAACCTCATGACAGCTCATGAGATTTGGATCTCACAATGAAAAAGGGATGTTGCTTTTCACTGATGCATTCTCCATCCGCCGCCGACATAAATGAGCTGTCCGGTCAACCAGCGAGCCTTTTCAGATGCAAGGAAAACAATCACATCGGCAACATCCTCAGGTTTGCCGATACGGTGCAGCGGAGTGCCGGCTGCAATATGAGCTTCTTCCTCCGGAGTCAGATAACCTGTCTGTATCGGACCGGGAGCAACTATATTGACGGTGATTCCGTATCGGCCTAATTCAATAGCCGCTGAACGGCTGTACGACTCTATTGCATGTTTGCTTGCCGCATAGCTGACGTTGGATTCATGGGCATGAGCAGCATCAGTACTCAGATTTATAATACGTCCTGCCTCAGCTTTCCGTTCCAGAAGCCGTCGCGTATACTCGGATATCATGAGTGCATAAGAACGCGTGTTGACCGCGCAGTTCACATCGATGTCATCTGCTGTTATCGCGTGAATACCGAACCCTTCGGCGGTCTCCTTTGCCGGATCGAAAGTATCGAGCGCGCAGTAGGTATGATTATTTACAAGGATGTCAACCGGACCAAGCACATTTTCGCAATAATCGAAAAGGAGGGGGATATTGCGAGTGTCTGATAAATCAATTTCTTTTGCCGCTGCTGTACCACCAAATGATGATATCGACTTCAGAATTGACTCGGCTGTCTGCTGCTGATTGGCTCGATAAAGTAAAACACCGCTCACACCTGCCCCTTTTGCATTTTCCAATTCTGCAGAGGTGTGCACACAAGGCTCCCGGAAATATGTAAGAAAAACCTTTGCCCCCTGAGCAGCAAAAGCTTTTGCCGTTGCCGCACCAATGCCATGGTTTGCTCCGGTTACCAGCACAACCTTTTCTTCAATTTGCAGGTCGATCATTGTAAACAACCAAGAAAGTTCACTTTTTCCCGACGATATCTAAGAGAAATCTTTTCCTTAACTTCGAATAGTTACAAAACTTGTTTCGGCTGCACAACATAAAATCCATTTAGACGACAACTTTTAATAGTATCCTACGACGGGCCTTATCCCCATCTCAACCATCAAAACAGGAAACACTCACATGAACAAACCTCAGATGGAAATCATGCAAGTTCTGGATTTACAAACAAGCCCATCTCCGAAAAAAACAGGCCTGGAACAGAAAAAAACCGCATCGACACCGTTCAAAAACAAGCTGCGCAAAACCGGCCCCAGGTTCACCATCAAAAAAAACCTGCATATCAAGCCGCAGGACATCCGCCTGCGTAACCTCGAATGGGTCCCGGAAGCGGAACTGCATACAGCGAGAGACTGTCTTGGAATCACCTCGGTAAACGGCAGGATTTATGCAATCGGCGGGCGCACTTCAATTGGAAACGACTCCCTTTTTCAAAAAGAAGCTTCACTTGTCGATGCATATGACCCGAGCACAAAAACATGGGTCACAAAAGAAGCGATGCTCTATCCTCATGCCGGAAATGCCGCCGCAACGGGAAGCGACGACAAAATCTACTCTTTCGGAGGATACATCAAAATGACCGAAAACAACTACAACGACCCGAGATATAAAATTCTGGCCGCCTCTGGCTCGATAAGCAATATCGTTCAACAATATGATCCTTCTAAAAATACAAATGCCTGGTCGCTGAAACCCCCGATGCCCAGAGAACGGGTTTTTCATGCTGCAGTCTCCACCGCCGACGGGTTCATCTATGTTTTCGGTGGTTACGGCATTGAGCGCACCTGGCCCGACCCCTCCAACCCTTCAGAAAAATCATCGCAGGTCATAAAGCTCAACAAGACAGACAAATACAATGTCCAGACAGACACATGGGCAGATGCCGCCCCGATGCAAACGCCAAGAAGCGGCCCGGCGGCGGTTCTCGGAAAGGACGGGCTGATATATGTAATGGGGGGCCTTGGAGAAAATTGCCAATGGCTGCCGACAGTCGAAGCCTATAATCCTGCAGAAGATTCCTGGGAACAGAAAACCGACATGCCGACACCACGGGGCGCTTTTTCAGCAGTTATCGATAACGAAGGAAAGATCTATGCCATCGGGGGTGTATGTGAACATGATTCGACAGATACCGTAGATATATATGACCCGGCGTCCGACGCGTGGGAGACAGGTACTTCGATCCTTGTGGACAGATTGTCCCATGGAGCGGTTACAACCGACCAGAACATCATCTATGTGGTCGGTGGATCGCAGCACAACAAAAGTGCCGGTATAAAAAAACTGCTTTCATCGGTGATAAGCTCCTCTCTATAAAAAACCGGGAATCGGCAAAAACTTACGAGCAATCAACACGATGAGAGAGTCAGCAACTCCTTCGGGAGCCATACAACATATTACACAGCAAAAAAATATCTCGTTTTAACAGTGCCCCCAGTGAGTAGATTCTGGAAACTTTTTTCCTTTCACTCACTTTTGCAAATCACATATTCTCTTCGTAAAGAGAATCGAGTAAGCCTTTCTCCCCCACACATCTCAGGAATCTCTTATATTGAAAAATGGCCTGGTATCTGAAACCTGCTGTAGCATGGCATTTGGGGTGTAATATGAAGAGAGTAACGAGATGATTTCCACCCTCAGTTGCAAAGGACTGAAAAAGATCTACAACAAGCGTGAAGTTGTCAGAAGCTCGACCCTGGAAGTTAAGCAGGGTGAGATTGTCGGGCTGCTGGGGCCGAACGGCGCGGGAAAGACAACCACGTTCTACATGATCGTCGGGCTGGTCAGGCCGAACGCGGGCGACGTGTTTCTTGACGACCGGAATATTACCGACCTGCCTATGTACAAACGGGCTCGGCTCGGTATCGGCTACCTTCCCCAGGAAGCTTCGGTATTTAGAAAAATGTCCGTGGAAGACAACATTCAGAGCGTTCTGGAATTCTCCTCTCTGTCAAAAACGGAGCAAAAGGAAAGAACTGAAGAGATGCTCGATGACCTGAACATTGCACATATACGCAAAAGCATGGGCTACGCCCTTTCCGGCGGTGAAAGGCGCCGTACCGAGATAGCACGGGCGCTTGCTCTCGACCCCAAATTCATTTTGCTTGACGAACCGTTCGCCGGTGTCGATCCGATCGCTGTCGAGGACATTCAGGAAATTGTCGAAGGGCTGGTAAAACGCAATATCGGTGTGCTGATTACAGACCACAACGTACACGAAACGCTCTCTATCACCAACCACGCTTACCTGTTGTTCGACGGTACGATTTTCATCAAGGGAACCCCCGAAGAGATTGCGGCAAACCCTGAGGCAAGAAAGGTCTATCTCGGTGAAAAATTCTCGCTTGATCGCTATTGATCTCCGAATCCCTGCCAGAAAGCGATGATTCCGAAAAAACTCACCATCAGCAATTTCCAGAGTTACGGTGAAAAGCCGCAGGAACTCGACTTCGAGCGTTTCAGGATCGCCTGCCTGACGGGAGCCAATGCTGCCGGCAAATCAAGCCTTATCGAAGCACTGGGCTGGTGTATCTGGGGAAAAGGCCGCACAGGGAAAGAAGGATTGATCAACGAGAATGCCGATGATATGCAGGTTTCCTGCATCTTCGAGACAAACGAAAAAACCTACAGGATTCAACGGAGATCAGCAAGAAAAAAAAGCGGAGGCGCCACCGAGCAGGTCGACCTGCATATTTTTGATCCTGAAACCGGCGCATTCAAAAGCCTGAACGAAAACACGCTTCGTCTCACCCAGAAAAAAATTCTCGATCTTGTCGGACTTGATTACGATGCCTTTATCAGCTCTTCTTTTATCAGCCAGGGGCGGTCAAACGAGTTCACCCTTAAATCCCCTAAAGAACGCAAGGAAATCCTGGCTCAAATCCTCCGGATTGACCGCTACGCTGCACTGGCTGACAGAGCAAAGGAAAAGACAAGAGTGCTCGGTGAGGAAATCACCTACCTCTCCGGCAGAATCGGCACCTTGTGCGATGATGTTTCCCGCTCCCCGACGTTGCGCACTGAGTTGAAAGCAACAACCTCCGAGTCGAAAAAAGCCGAAAAGAAACTATCCGCCTGCGCTGCGCTATGCATGGAGCTGGAGCAGCAGTTGACGGCCATGAAAGAACGAGAACTGGAACGGAAGTCTCTCAAGGCTCAAATTGCCGGGATGGAGTCCCGCAAGGGTGAACTTGCTGCCCGCGGCAAAAAGCTCATGGAAGAAGAAGCGGAATTACGGACACTGGTCGACAGCAGGGTGACTATAGAGCAGAATATCAGAAGATTCAACGAGTTGAAAGAGCAGCTTGCTGTTCTGGAGCGTCTCTCAAAAACCGTAGACAAGCTGCGCCAGGACAGCATAAGGATTGAATCGACGAAAACGCTTAAAACAGAAAAAGCGTCCCACAGGGCCGAAACCCTTGAGTCGGCTTTGCAAACGTCGGACGCAGCGTTGAAGCATCTGAAAGAAAAAATAGCGCTCCTGCTGGCTGACCGCCGGGCAATTCTTGATCTTCGCAAGGAGCAAGAAATACTTGAAATATCAACCAGGGAGCTCAAAAAAGAGCTTGAAGGAAAAGACCGCTGCATGCGTTCACTCTCGGAGGTCGACAACCGTATAACTACACTGGTCGAAAGCCTTGAGGAGATTAAAAAAAATGGTCTGGAGCTCAAAGGCATCCAAGGAACCCTCTGCCCGCTCTGCCACTCGACAGTCGATGAAGCCCATAAGAAAAAGGTGCTCGAAGAGTACCGTGCCCGGTACCGCAATGCCGAGAAACAGCTTGTCCATGAAAAAGAAGAAAAAAAACAGCTCGAAACGCTCTGGCACGCTCTTGAAAAAAAACAGTTGGAGTACAATACACAACAAGAACAGTTTCAAGCCATCAGAAACAAGCTTTCGGTACTTGATGAACGGCTGAAACAGCTTGAAGAACTTGAAGCAGCATACGATGAAACCGCAAAAAACCGGAAAAGCCAGGCTGCCGAGCTCCGGGAAATCCGCGACGCTCTTACGTCGGAATCCTATGCAGCAGAGGAGCTCCGAAAACTTTCACTGATCAAGGCTGAAATAGCTTCACTTGGCTACAAGCCTGAAGTCCGCGCGGCTGTAAAAGCCGAGCTTGAAACCCTTTCGGACGCTGAAAACCGTGCCGGAGCGCTTGCGATGGCTACGTCGCGCCTTGAAAAACTGACCGTTGAACACAAAACTTGCAGGAAAGATTTCAATACCCTTGACAGTGAGCAGCAAGTAATGAAAAGCCGTCTTGAGGAAATAGCCGCCTTGCTTGCAGACAAACCGGAACTTGAAAAGAAGTTTGAGAGCGCCGAACAGGAAAAAAAAGATGCTGAACTTGCACTGCAGCAACTTCTTGTCGAAAAGCAGACCCTGAAAAAAAACCTTGACGATCTTGCCGAAAAAGAAAAACAAAGAAAAGAGCTATCCGCT